>JAXIOF010000037.1 GCA_034190545.1 Candidatus Afararchaeum irisae
GCATAGAACGGGAGTCCACGCGAAAGCCTCGGGGCTTGACCCCGAGGCGATTTACGACGCGTTCACAGAAAGGACACGCCTGAAGACGGTAGAGGACGACGTCTGAGTTAGTGGGTACAGACATCTGTTATCAGTCGTTCAGCTTCCATTTCACGTCCTCGCCATTTCTCTCTTTCGTCACGATACCCCTCTCCTCCAGGCTACGCAGACTCTCGCGGACTACGTCGGGTCTCAGACCCATCTCCCTCGACAGCCTCTCGGCGTCGGACGCTCCCGAGTCGACGAGTTCGTCGATGATCTCTATCTGGAGCTTGTTCTCTCCGGTTCCCTCTACCTTGTCCTCTATCTCCGACATTACCTCGGTTATCTTCGACTGTATGTACCTCTGTGCGAGCGAGAGCTCGTTCTCTATCTTCTCAAGACGTTCGAGCCTGTTGACGAGGTCGACGATGTCGCTCGTCTTCTCGCTCTCGTACGAGTAGTTTATCTTTATGTGCTCGTAGTTAGCCTTGAAGTTGGGGTTCGGGTACGCGCTCTTGACACCGAACGAGTAGGGAGATATGCTGACTTCGAGACGCAGGTTACGCGCTATGTAGAAGTACTTACGTCTCCTGTCGTCGACCTCGCTCTCTACGATCCCGGCGTCCTCAAGTATACTCAGGTGGTCGATGACCGCCTTCGGAGACACCCCGAGGTAGTCGCTTATCTCCGTGATATAGCACGGCTTGTAAGCCAGGAGGTCTATTATACGTCTCCTGTTCTCGTTCCCGAGTATCTTGAATAGCTGTGAAGACTCCATGCCCGACCCTCTTTTAGGATGAGTAAACTCTTACACAATATAAGTCTTCCCCCACGCACCTCGCTGGAAGACAGTCCGGTGTACCACACTATACTGTCCGATCTCTGTCTTTAAGCATCGACATCAGGAGACTCGTCCTCGACCGACCTCTTCATAGAGTCACGTCTCGCCTTCGCGTCACGTCCGGTGACCTCTTCGAGGAACTCATTCTTCTTCTCCATAGCCTCCGAGGCGAGGTCGAGACGTCCCTCCTCCTGGAGCGTCTGAACGTCCTTCTCCTGGAAGTCGACTGCGAGCTCGTCCTTCTTGCTAGAGTGCTCGATAACGCCGACACCGACATGGTCGAAGACTAAGACGTCGTCGACTATATACATCTCGACGCCGTCTATCTCGTCGCGTCTGTCGACCTCACCGAAGTACTCCTCGACCTTCACCTTCATGTCAGGGACTCTTTCCTTGAGGTACTCTCCCCTCCTCATCTTGTAAGTTCTCATGACACCAACTAAGCCGATAGGTAACAAATGCGTTTTGTTAGGATCTCTCGGTCTCCTCGAGGTACGACTTACCACACGCGGGACAGATGTCACCCTCACGGAGCGAGTTCTCGTGTACCGGCGACTCGAAGCCACACGAACAGACATAGACCGTCGTAGGTTTGGTTCCGGGTATCGCGGTTCCGTCGGTACTGCTTGAGAGGTCGCGGTCTTTGCTGTCATCGGACTCCAGGACTACGGCGTCGTCGTCCTCGTCTACCTCGCTCACCATACCCATCCCTCCGGCTCCAGTACTGTATGTCTCGTCGTTACTCTCCGTGTCTCCTTCGACGGCTTCCTCCGAGGCTTCCACGTCTCCGGAACCCTCGGCGTCCTCAGACTCCTCGGAGCCGTCGTCCTTAGCTCTGACCTCGGTGTTCTGGCTTACGACGCGTTCCTCGCCACACACCTCACAGACCTCGTACTCGACAGTCGAGACGGCAACCTCGTCGTCTCCCTCCTCACGTTCGGTTCGTGTCCGGGGCTCACCCCATCTGTGTCCTGTTACCGTGCATCTGAGACCCATCACGGATACCGAGGTAACCGTGCCCTAAAAGCTTAGGGTTAACAAAACATCGCGGTCGTCGTCTGAGACGTTCCGTGTCACGACGAAAGAAGCCAAGAAGACGACGACTACCGCCCCGAGTACGACGGGGAGATACATGGGGTCTATATCCATACCGTCTCCCGTCTCTATGAGCCGGTGTCCGACTAAGACAAGAGCCGTCGAGACTCCCATCGGAACCACGAGAGGCTTCTTGAACGAGTGGGCGTCTGTGAGGTAGTAAAGGACGACAACGCGTGCGACATTACGGATAACGAGTGCGGCGGCGGTCGCGACTGCCGCCCCCGTGAGACCGTAGACAGGTATTAGGTAGACGTTGAGTCCGAGGTTGACGAAGAACGCGCCTAAGTTCGCCCACATCACTACGCGCGTTTTTCCTATCGCGGTGAGTGTCGCTCCGTTGGGTCCCATAATGTTTCCGAGGAAGAAGGCGACCGAGAGTATCTGTAACGCGGTCGCCGCACGCGTGTACTCCGCGCCGAAGACTCCTCCGAGGACGGCTTCGGGGAAGAGGACGAAGACGACTATCAGGGGATACGTCGCCGACGCGAACCATTTCGTGAGGACGAAGTAGACACGTCTCATCGCGTCGTTCCTTCCTTCGGCGTGGAACTCCGAGACTAAGGGGGTGTACATGAAGATCATAGAGCCCCAGACTACGGGTACGACACGGACGAGAGGACGGACTGCGTCGTACATTCCGACGTCCTCGGCTGTCTCGAAGTAGCCTATCATGAGTATGTCCATCCACGTCATCACCTCCATGAGTATAGCCGAGAACATCAGAGGAACCGAGAAGACGACGAGCTTTCTCGGTGTCTCGAAGTCGCGGAGTCTCTCGCCGATCCGGTCGCTGAACCCTGCCGGGTTGTCTGTGACAGTGTAACCGAGGTAGAGCACAGCCGTAAGGAGGAGTGAGACGGGATAGGCACCGACGCCCGCGACATACGACAGACCTACTGCGGAGACACCGACGACGAGTATAGGAAAGCCGGCGTTCCGGAGTATCTCGTGGAAGACGACGCGTTCCCTCGTGCGTGAGAATCCCCTGAAGACCGCAGTTGAGACCCTTATCAGGGCGAAGAAGGGAACCCCGAGACAGACGACACCTACCGCGAGAGCGTGATCCGGGGAGCCGACGAGTGTCTCGGCGAGGAATCCCGACGACATGAAGAGGACGGCTCCGACGAGGCTGCCCGAGACTCCTGTGAGGAGAAGAGCCCAGAGTATTACTGTTCCCACCTCGCCTTCGCCTTCGCCTTCGCCTTCCTCTCCGTCGGAGTCAGCACCGTAGTAGGCTATCTGTCTCGTGACACCGTTCCGGAAGCCGAGCGAAGCGACTACACCGAAGACCGAGACTAGCGTGAATCCGACGGAGAAGACGCCGTACTCCGACGGTGTGAAGCTACGAGTGAAGACCGCCCTGCCGGCTACTCTGAGACCCACCCCGATGAGTGTGGCGACGACTACGACTGCGGCTCCCCTGACGACATGTCTGAGCGACTCGGTGACCACGTCAGTCCCACGGCTACTCGTGTTCGTGCTCGTACTGCCGGTGTCACCAGACCCGCGTCTCGTGTCACCGTCGCTACTCGTCGTTTCTTCCGACAAGATTCAGTCTGTGTTTCTGAGGATAGAAGACCGCTACTTACTTTACTTCCGTGTAAGGTTTACCGCTCGTGGACCTTTCTCGGCTTCCTCTATCTCGAACTCGACTTCCTCGCCTTCCTCTAGGTCGGGACCTCCGACGTCCTCCATGTGGAAGAAGACGTCCTCGCCTTCGTCAGTCGCGTCAGTCTCTATAAATCCGTAACCGCCAGTGTCGTTGAAGAAGTTAACCGTACCTTCTGCCATTGCATCTCGAACGTGGAGTCACGGGGACATAAGTCTTCCGTGGGTAGGAGTACCACACACGGTCGTGTCACGCGAAGTCATCGAGCCTCTTGCCCTCACGTCCGAGACGTATGTACTCCGACTGCATCCGTCTCACAGAGGCGTCGAGGCTCAGACCGTCTTTGAGCCCCTCTCTCACCTTCCGTTTCTTCCAGACGCTCGGTGTGAGACGTGTCTCCCATCTCCTCCTCAGGGGTTCGAGGTACTTCTCGGCTGTCGACTTCTCGACACCTTCCGAGGTGAGACCCCTCTCGGCGTACTCGAAGACCTCGTCGTAGATGACTTCCTTGTCGCGTGTCTCGTTGCCGTCCTCGTCTATCCATCCTATGTTGGCGTCGAGACCTTCGTCTACGACTGAGTAGAAGTCGTCCCTCGTCTTCTTCCAGTCCAGACGTGAGACGGGATGGTCTTCCCGTACGAGACCTATTATCAGACCCGATACGACTGCCTGTACTCCCACGATCTCCTCGACAGTCGGCTGTGTGGGAACCGGGCGGTACTCGATACGCACCGACTTCTCGTCGTTGTTCTCGTCGACCCGTTCCCCGCCTATCACGGCGCGGAGCCATCTCCAGTAGGTTCCGCGTCTGTAGTCGAACTCCCAGAACGAGTCGGTGTACTCTTCTTCGTCTTCCTCCTCGTTCTCCTCGAACCACTCCTTCAGAACCGGAGCGTAGAGACAGTCTTCGGTGACCCTGTCGACGACGTCGTCTGGTGTGTCTATGTCACGCGGAACCCTGACCTTCTTGTCGTCGTACTCGTCTCCGGGATTAACCGACTGTTCGAATATAGGAATCCTAAGCTCGTGAGGCGTCTCGTCGACGACTGACTCGGGGTCGTCGACGTCGTTGTAGAGGTCGGGAGGCAGGAAAGGCGAGTTCGTCGTGAGCGCGAGAACGGCGGGCATCGTCCGTATCGCAGTGTTGTAGTACGGCGCGAGTTCGTCGACATCGGGTATCTGGAGATGGGGCTGTAACGACGTCGCGAGCGACTCGTAGAGTATAGTCTCGAAGTCGTGGCTAGCCCCAGGGACGTCGAGTGACGCCTTCCCCGACTTAGCGAGGTAGTAGTTGTCTATGGCGTGGTAACGAGGGTCGACACGCATGTTTCTCGCGTAGACGTAGCTGCCTCTCTCGTCGACATCGTCGAGGTACTTCTTACTGCCTTCGTCTGGTGGAAGAGTCCAGACAGAATCGAGCACTATGTTGGTGTCGGAAGCCGTACGTGCCTCCTCTAAGACGTGTCTCACCTCGTCCTCCTGTCTCCTCAGACCCTCGTCGCTCAGGACAACGGGCGACGAGTTGATCTCGGCGTTGTGGAGTCCGAGCTCCTTAGATACCGACTCGACCTCGAAGACTTCGTCGGGGACTCTCACGAGACTTCCGTCGTCCTTGACCCCGTAGACCTCTATTTCGAGACCCACGGTGAAGTCAGAGCTGTCGAGACTTCCGGTCTGGATCTCGTCCTTGAGGAACTCCGCCTGAGACTCGACACGTCTCTCGAACTCCACGACGGTTGACTCGTCGAAAGACCTCCTTATTATCTCGTCGTCTTCCATTAAGACGAAATTAACCCACCGTGACTTTAGGATTCCGACTGGAAGAAAACGAGACGGAAGACTTTCATTCCGTGCGTGTCTACCCCGAACCGATGTCACCGTCTGATCTCGAAGGAAGGAAGGTACTCGTCACGGGTGGAGCCGGATTCATAGGCAGCAACCTGGCTAACTACCTCTCCGACTCAAACCAAGTCATAGCTCTCGACGACCTCTACCTCGGAACTCCCGAGAACCTCGACGACGAGGTCGAGTTCGTCGATAAGTCGGTGGTCGGCTCCGACGTTCCTGTCGACGACGTCGATGTCGTATTCCATCTCGCGGCTCTCTCGTCGCTCAACATGCACGAGGACGAACCCATGAACGGAGCCCGGGTCAACGTCGAGGGATTCGTCAACGTCGTAGAACAGGCTAGGAAGGCGGGTGTCGACGACGTCGTCTACGCGAGTACGAGCAGCATATACGGCTCGCGGACAGATCCGTCGAGCGAGGACGAGAGGGTCGAGGCGAGAACCAACTACGAGGCGTCTAAGTTAGCGCGTGAACGTTACGCCGAGTCGTACTCGAACCGTTACGGGATGTCGCTCGCTGGAATGCGTTTCTTCTCGGTCTACCAGGGATACGGCGGCGCGGAGTCACACAAGGACGAGTACGCCAACGTCATCGCACAGTTCGCCGACGATATAGCCCACGACGAGTCTCCGGTTCTTTACGGCGACGGGACACAGACACGTGACTTCACACATGTCAACGACGTCGTGAGAGCGTGTCAGCTCGCCGTCGGAGCCGACGACATATATAACGTCGGCACGGGCGAAGCCTACTCGTTCAACACGGTCGTCGATATGATAAACCAAGAGCTCGGGAAGGGGGTCGAGCCCGAGTACATAGAGAACCCGATCCCCGAGGACGTCTATGTCCACGACACGTGTGCCGACAACACCAAGATAGAGAAGGATCTCGGCTGGGAACCACGCATAGACTTCGACGAGGGAATCGAGAGGGTCTGTGAGGTATATAAGTGAAACTGAGGACAGTCCAATGACTCAGGAGTTCACTCAAGACGTTGACCCCGACGAGGTACTCGGTTTCTGGGACGAGAAGTTCGGCGTCACGAGAGAAGTCTTCGATGGATACGACCTCTACATGAAGGGAGAGTCGAAGGTCTGGATAACCTCAGCGGAGACTCTCGACGGTCTCGAGTACGAGTCGGTCGGACTTCCGTTTCTGCGCGTCAATCAGGAACATCCGAAGCCCACTACCGACGCGTTACAGGTCTTCGGAGAGTACGCCACCAAGAACACAGTCGATCTCGACGCCGACGACGCGAGACGGTTCGTCGAGGGCGAGACGGTCGAGAAGGAGTTCGACGTCGACAGCCTCGGCTACGTTATCGTGAAATACGACGACGAGGTACTCGGCTGTGGTCTCTACTTCCCCGGCGAACTCAGGAGCCAGATGCCGAAGGGGAGACGTGTGAGCCTGGCTATTTAGTCGAGTGCGGCGACCGCCTCTATCTCGACGTCGAAGCCCTTCGGAATACTACCCGCCTCGACCGCGCTTCTCGCGGGAGGCTCTTCGTCGAAGTAGCCCGAGTAGACGTCGTTCATCTCGCCGAAGTCGTCTATGTCGTCGAGAAACACCGTGACCTTGACGACGTCTTCGAGACCCGCCCCCGCTTCTTCGAGTACAGCCTGAATATTGTCGAGGCACTGCCGAGTCTGTTCTCCGACGTCGCCGTCGACGGCTTCACCCTCGGGTGTCAGGGGTATCTGTCCCGCGGTGAAGACAAATCCGTTCGCCACTGTCGCCTGTGAGTAGGCACCCACTGCCTCAGGCGCGTCGTCGGTAGAGACTATATCCTTCATGTCCCAGAGTAGACGAGGAAAGACAAGAATCTGTCGTCACGTCGTGACACTCACGTCGTAGCCCTTCTTCTCAAGTGTCCTTACTATCCTGTTGGCGTGTTGGGTGCTTCTCGTCTCTAGCTCGAACTCGACCTCCGCGGCGTTGAGTGCGACGTCCTTCGCCGTCCTGTCGTGGTGTATAGCGTATATGTTGGCGTTCATGTCGGAGATCAGGCTGGCTATGTCGACGAGTGCGCCCGGCTTGTCGTTCAGAACCGTTGTGAACTTGAGATACCGTCCCTCGTTGACGAGACCTCTGTTTATGACCTGTGACAACGTGTTGCCGTCTATGTTTCCGCCGCTGAGGACACAGACGACCTTCTCGTCACCGATCTCGACCTTGTGGCTCAGAGCCGCCGCGACGGTAGCCGCGCCCGCACCCTCGACTACGGTCTTGTCACGCTCCAGAAGAAGAAGTATCGCGTTGGCTATCTCGTCGTCGGAGACCGTCACGACCTCGTCGACGTTCTCCTGTATCACCTCGAAGGTCGACTCCGCAATCGACCTCGTGGCTATCCCGTCGGCTATAGTCGAGACTCCCTCTCTCTCGTATATCTCTCCCTTTTCGAGGCTCTGTGGCACACTCGCCGCTCCCTCCGCCTGAACCCCTATCACGCGCGTGTCGGGGCTCCTCGCCTTTACTGCGGTCGAGATTCCCGAGATAAGCCCACCGCCTCCTATCGAGACTATCACCGTGTCGACATCGGGGAGGTCTTCGAGTATTTCGAGTCCTATAGTTCCCTGCCCCGCCTGTATATACGGGTCGTCGAAGGGATGGACGAATGTTCCGCCGTCGTTCCTCTGTATCTCCCTCGCCTTCTCGTACGCCTCGGAGTAGTCGACCCCCGAGAGGACGACAGTTGCTCCGTACTCACGTGTCGCCTGTACCTTCGAGATAGGGGCGTCCTCGGGCATCACTATGGTCGACTCTATACCCGCCTCTGTCGCGGCGAGTGCGACGCCCTGTGCGTGGTTCCCCGCACTCGCGGCTATGACACCCTTAGCGCGTTCCTCTTCGCTGAGGTTCTGTATCCTGTTGTACGCGCCGCGTATCTTGAACGCGCCCGTCCTCTGGCGGTTCTCGTACTTGAAGTACACTTCGGAGTCGGTGATGTCGCTGAAGGTCCGAGATGAGTTTAGAGGAGTGTGGCGCGCGACCCCTTCGAGCTCTTCGCGCGCGTCTTCTATGTCGTCTATGTCTATCATACTTACTTGAGGCTCTGTAAGGCTTTTATTGGTGACGGTTGGGCTTCCGATACAGTAAAGTCGTCGTTTCGTGTTTCTTTAAACATGACAGTAGACTCTGTCTCCGGATGTGACGGTATCTATATAGTCGACTTCAAGATGCTCGGACACGACGACCACGGCGCAGTCTATATCGTCGACGACGAAGAGACTGCTATAGTCGACACCGGAATGTCGCCCGGGGTCGACCATATCTACGACGCACTCGACGAAGTCGGAATCGAGAGGAACGACGTAGACTACATCATACCGACACACGTCCATCTCGACCACGGCGGTGGCACGGGATTCCTCGCCGACGAGTGTGAGAACGCCGAGGTCGTCGCCCACGAGAACGCAGTACCCTACCTCTCCGACCCCGACAAGATAGAAAAGCTCGTCACGAGTGTCAAACGCGCCGTCGGGGATATGGCTGACGGCTACGGTACAGCGAAGCCAGTCGACAGGGACAGGATAAGATCCGTCGAAGACGGTGACGTGGTCGATCTCGGCGGACGCCAACTCGAAGTCCTGTATGCTCCGGGACACGCCCCACACCAGATCTGTCTCTTCGACACCCACGACGAAGCGATATTTACCGCCGACGAGGCGGGGATGAACATAGCCGGCGAGCTTAAGCCCACGACTCCGCCACCTAACTTCGACCTCGAAAAGAACTTGGAAAGCCTTGAGAGGTTCAAGGATCTAGATCCCGAGGTTCTCCTCTACGGACATTACGGCGCGAGACACGACGCAGTCGAGTCTTTAGAAGAGTACTCCGAGATTCTGAGAGACTGGGTCGACGAGGTCGAGGAAGTACGCGAGAACTACGAGACCGACGACGAGGTCGTCGACCATTTCGTCGAGTCCGACCATCTCTACTACGACGTCTGGGACGACGAGTCGGCGTCTGAGACGATAAGGATGGACGTCGAGGGGGTTCTTCTCTACCTAGACAGGCAGGACTGAACGACGACAGGGACGGCAGCCTCAGATTCTCTGCTGTAGCTCGGGGTCTACGTTCCCGTTTCCGAAGTCGTACTCGTCGTCTGTCTCCGACTCCTCCTTCGCTCTCTCGACGTACGGCTCGAATACCTTCTTGAAGCTGACTTCGAGGAACATTCTCTCGTCGGTGGGTCGCAGGACGTTGCCCGTCTCAGTCTCCTTGTGGACGACGTACTTGTGTACGTTGACCCTACCGGCGTGGCGGAGATCGTCCTTCTCGGAGGTGATCTCGAAGAGCATCCTCCCGTCTCCGTTGTACTTCATCTTGACGTCGACGTGTCCCGTGTAGATACGGATGGGCGTCGGAGGACGGTAACGTGAGAAGTACATCTCGTCACCGCGTTTTGTTCCGACCTCGCGGAAGCCGAGACCAGCGAGTGCCGAGTTACACAGTCTCTCGAAGTAGTCGGCTTCGGGGTTACCCGCACCCGCGGCGGAGGTCGGCGTCTCCGGGGCTGAGTCGGAAGCTGAGTCGGTGACTGAGACCGTCTCGGCATCTCCGGAGTCTGTCTCCATGTCCATATCCGGACTTGGTTCTGTCTGTGCTCCGCCCGACTCCTCCGTCTCAGAGCCGAAGCTGAAGTCGGGGTCATCTTCCTGACCCGTGTCGTCGTACTCCTGCTTTATCTCATCAAAGCTCTTGCCGGGCTGTGTAGCCTCCTCTATATCCTCATCCGGCTTAGAGACCGAGGAGTTGGAAGAGGTAGCCTCGCTCTCCATATCCGGCTCCGTGTCGTCTGACTCGTCGAACCCGAGGCTGTCCTCCGACTCCTCCAGACCCATTTCGTCCGACTCGTTGAATCCGAAGCCGTCGGAGTCCGAACCGTCTAAACCCATCCCGTCGCCGGTCTCTCCTGTGGCTTCGTCAGCTTCCGCGGCTTCGGCTTCGTCGGAGTCCTCCGACTCCCAGTCGTCCTCCCACTCACCCCCGTTCTCCTCGTACTCCTCTTTTAGCTCCTTGAAGCTCTTGTCCATCTTGTCTCGGTCTCTCTACGGCTCTTCCTAAATTAACTTTTGGGGCTACGTCATCCTGTGGCGTTGTAGACGACGTTGACGTTCGCGGTTACAGTCACGGGACCCGACTCTAACGTAGTGCTCGCACCTCCTGCGTCGCCGCCTGCCTGTAACATCATGCTTTCCCTAGGGACGAACCTCGACTCCGAGGTTCTCACTGAATGTACGCCTGTGACTGTAATACCGCCCGCGTCTGCTAACGTCTCAGCCTGTGACTGCGCGTTCTCCATTGCTTCTGTCAGAGCCTCGTTCCTCACAGTTCTCCTCGTCGAGTCCGACAGCGTGTACCTCGCGCCGTCGATGTTGGTCGCGCCGTTGTCGATGGCTGTGTCTATGACTTTTCCGACTCTACTCAGGTTAGTGAGCTCTATCTCGAACCCGTGTCTCGCGTAGTACTCCGTCTCGGGCTCGTCAGTCTTCTTCCGAGGTTGGACTACGCGCGGTGTTCTCTCGTCTATCCTGTAGTCAGTCGTACGTATCTGGTCGTCGTCTATACCAATCTGTCTCAGAGCCTGCCTCATATTCGTGACGTTCTCGGCGAGTCTGTCGCGTGCAGTCTGTGAGTCGTCCGCCCTGGCGACAGATGAGACTCTAACTACCGCCTTGTCGGGCTGTGCCTCGACCTCACCCGTTGCCGAGACTGAGACTGTCTTTCCCGAACTGGGCTGTGTCTGTGCGCTCGCAGTCGTCGAACTCTGACTCACCATGAGTGCTCCCGAGACGAGGAGAGCACTCACCAACACAACACCCGCTAAGTACCTGTAGCTTCGTGACTGTGACATACAGATCTACATCACGCCATGAACCTATATACCTGACCTAGGCTAAAACAGACATTTGACTCTTCTACTCCACTCTACTCGGCTTCGGCGATACTGTCGAGTCTCTCCCTGAGCATCTGGTTGACTGTACCGGGGTCGGCACTCCCACCCGTCTTCTGCATCACCTGTCCGACGAGGAAGTTGAGGGCGTCTTCCTCGCCGCTGAGGTAGTCGTCGACTGCGTCGGGGTTGTCGTCTATCGCCTCCTCGACCGCCTCGACAGTGACGTCCTCGCCCGCCTTCTTCATATCCCTCTCCTCGACTATCTCGACGGGAGCGCGTCCCTCGTCGAGTGCGTCACGCAGAGCCTCGACGGCGTTCCTGTCCGTAATTTCGTCCTCGTCGATCATCTTGACGAGATTCACAAACTCTGAGACGTCGACCTCGTCTACTGTCATGTCCCTGTAGTTAAGCTCACCCAGGAGTTCGTCGGCGACCCAGGTCGAGGCGACGCCGTAGCTGACCTCCTCGTCCTTGGCGACAGTCTCGTAGAAGTCGGCGACCGCCTTCTTCGACGTGAGCTTCTCGGCGACCTCGTCGGAGACGCCGTACTCGTCTATGAATCTCTCACGGCGGGCGTCGGGAAGCTCAGGTATGCCGATCTCGCCCTTGAACTTCTCGACGCGCACGACTGGAATGTCAGCCTCCTCGAAGTAACGGTAGTCGTGTTCCTCCGCCTTCTCCCTCAGAGTAACTGTGATTCCTCTGTCGTCGTCGTAATGGCGCGTCTCCTGTCTGATCTCGGCACCCCTCTTTATCTGGTTCTTCTGACGCGTGATCTCGTATGCGAGAGCCTTCTCGACCCCTTTCGTCGATCCTATGTTCTTTATCTCTGTCCTGTTCCCGCCCTCGCCGTCGACCTCTATCGAGACGTTGGCGTCGACCCTTATCGTACCTCCCTCTTCGGTGTCGAAGACATCGAGGTACTCCAGTATCTCACGTAGCTTGTCTACGAAGCCTCTCGCCTCCTCGGGGGTTTCGAGGTCGGGCTCAGTGACTATCTCCATCAGGGGAGTACCCGACCTGTTGTAGTCGACGAGTGTGTGGCTCGCTGTCTCTATCGAGCCTCCCTTGTGGACGAGAGAGCCGGGGTCTTCCTCCATATGGGCGCGGCGTATACGTACCTCTTTCTCGTCGTCTCCGACCCTCAGACCGACGGAGCCGTCCTGGTTTATCGGAGCGTCGTACTGTGTGATCTGGAAGTTCTTCGGGAGGTCGGGGTAGAAGTAGTTCTTCCTGTGGAAACGCGTCTCGTCGGCTATCTCGCAGTCGAGTGCCTTTCCGACCATGACGGCGTACTCGACAGCCTTCTGGTTGACGACGGGAAGTGATCCGGGGAGTCCGAGACAGACGGGACACGTATGTGTGTTCGGCTCGGCGTTCTCGTAGTCGGTCGAACAGCCGCAGAACATCTTCGTCTGGGTGTCGAGCTGAACGTGAATTTCGAGTCCTATCGTGACGTCGAGACTCTCCCCGGGTTTAGCGCTCATCGGGTCAAGATTGACCAGATACGTATAAAAGACTGTTGCTACTCCTACTCTCGTCGAGCGACGTGCTTCTAATCCTAATCCTCATCCTCGCCAGTGCCCACCCTCGTGACCGTGCCCACACCCTTGCTCTTGCCCTCACGGAAGACGAACTTCTGCCCTTCTTTCACCATGTAGGGTCGGAACTTGAACCTCAGCTTAGCCTTTCCTTCTTGACCAGGGAGGAGATGTCCGCCCTCGGGCTCGAAGACGGCGGCTTCGGAGACTGTTTCGAGATGTACGACGGGCTCGTACCCCTCCCTTATACGTGTGGGATGGTTGAGTACCATGACCTCCGCCTCGAACTCACGTACGCTCTCGGCGTCGGGGTCGGATGTCAGAGCCATTCCGCGGCTTATCTCGACCTCGTCGACCTTCTTGCCCTTGAGAGCCACGCCGACTATGTTTCCGGGCTTCGCCTTCTCAACTCGGTGGTAATGCATCTCTATGCTCCTGACCTCAGCGCGCCGGAAGTCGCCGTCGGATGTGGGTCCGAGATATACTTCATCGCCGACCTCGACCTCGCCCTGCTTGACAGTACCGCTCGCCACGGTTCCGACCCCTGTGACCTCGTAAGTTCTGTCTATGTACATCTCGAACTCCTCGTCGCTCTCGATCTCGCCGTGTGTCTTCGGAAGCTCCCTGAATATCTCATCGAGAGTGTCGAGACCCTCCATCGTCACCGCACTCGTCCTCAGTATCGGGACTATGACACCGCGTGGCAGACGGTCTACGGCGGTCTCAACGCCCCTGTCCTCGACGCTGTGGGGGATCTTTCCGACGTTCTTGAGGAGTTCGGCGACCTCCTCCTCAACCTCTTCGAGCCTCTCGTCTGAGACGAGGTCTGACTTCGTGACTGCGACTATTGTCGGAAGGTCGGCGGCGAGAAGAATCCCGAGGTGCTCACGTGTTATATGTGTGGGACCGTCGTCTGCGGCGACTGTGACGAGTCCGTAGTCGAGCTTCTGACCCATTATGCCTCTTATAGTCGTCTTGAGCCACGGCTCGTGTCCGACTGTGTCGACGAAGCTCACGAGCTTCTCGGAGTTCTCGACGACGCTAGACCTCTCGCGTTTCGAGAGCGGGTTGTTCATCCTCACAGGCTCCTCTGACCCCGACTCGAAGCCGTAGACTCCGTAGCTCAGATCCGCCGAGAGACCCCTGTCCATCTCGTGAGGCTGGACGTCGAGGTAGACACGTGTGCTCCCGTCTCCGTCGTCGGGTGTTCCCGTCACTAAGCTCCCGACGAGTGTCGACTTGCCGTGGTCTACGTGTCCCGCGGTTCCGACGACCAAGTGGTCTTTGTCCTCGTATGCGTTCGTGATACTAACGACGGCGACCTCCCCGGTTCCTACGTCGTGAGTCTCGACTTCACGTAGGGCTGCGTCCGCCTCTCCGGCTATCACAGACAGAACACTTATGCTCTCGTCGAGCTCTTCGTCGCTGATTCCTTCGAGACCTCCGTCGTCGGTAACACCCACGACGTAAGTAGCCGATCCTCCCCCCGTGAGGATACGGTGTTTCATCTGTGCAGCAAGAGATTCGAGACGCCCGGATTCGAGGTGAGTCTGTCTTTCGAGCCTTTCCTTGAACTCTATGTTCTCACGCTCGCCGTCCTCGACGAGCCGGGCTAACTCCATACACTACGTTTGTGTGGTGGTAACAAAAGTCTTCCCCCTAGCCGACCTCGTAACTCCTTATCGTGCTGTTCGACCCGTCGTACTCGCCGACTACTGTGACTGTGGTTCTCGAGTCTGGCTTTAGGTTTATCGTATCGCCGATGTCGCTACTCCCGACCGGAGCCCACGTACTGTCTATCTTCGACGTGCCACTTTTAGTGTATCTCACGTATATGCTGTCTGCCCTCGGTGCCGTGATAAGTCTGATATTGACGCTGCCTCCCCTCTCTTCTATAGAGACTCCCGCTTGGGCGTTCTGGTTGATCTCCTCGCCACCTACTTGTATAAACGTGACACCTACAGCAGCGGCTATTATTACTGTTATCGCAACCATGAGCACCACGCCTATGACGGGTGAGACACCTCTGTCTTGCTTCAGTCTGCGCCTCCGTATCATTCCCCAAACTTACACAGTAATTATGCATAAATCTGTCTCACCCACAGACGCACCGAGACACTTCGGCATATTTATGGGTTCAGCCCCTCCTCTCAGAACTAATGAGGCTACACGAATATCAGGCTAAGGAGATCTTCGCCGACGCGGGGATTCCGACGCCCGAAGGCGTCGTCGTCTCGACGCCCGAGGACGCGCGAGAAGCCGCCGACGAGATAGGAGGAACCGTCGCGGTCAAGGCACAGGTTCACGTAGGAGGACGTGGAAAGGCGGGCGGAATAAAGATAGCTTCGTCACCCGACGAGGCTGAGGAAGCCGCCGACGAGATAATCGGGATGGATCTCAAGGGTCACACCGTCGAGGAGGTTCTCATCGAGGAAGGAGTCGACATCGAAGAGGAGTTCTACGTCGGGATCACGATGGATCGCGGAGAGGGTCAGGGTGTCGCTATGGTCTCGTCAAAGGGCGGTGTCAACATAGAGGAGGTCGCCGAGGAGGAGCCCGAGGCGATAGCACAGAACCACATCGATCCTGCCTACGGATTACAGGGATTCGAGGCTCGTGAGTGCGTCTACAACACCGACATACCCGACGAGGCGACGAGAGGCGTCTCGGCTGTACTCTCGACACTCTACGAGATATGGGACGAGAACGACGCAGAGGACGCCGAGATAAACCCCCTGATGCTCACGGGAGACGGCGACCTGATCGCAGCCGACGCAGTCCTCAACATAGACGGATCGTCTCTCTACAGACACGAGGATCTCGCCGAGCTCGAAGAGGAGTCCTTCGACGACGAGTTCGAGGCTAAGGCGAGCGAAGAGGGGTTCGACTACGTCCGTCTCGACGGAAACGTCGGAATAATAGGAAACGGAGCGGGTCTCGTGATGACGACTCTCGACCTCGTAGACCACTTCGGAGGCAAGCCCGCCAACTTCCTCGACATAGGAGGAGGAGCGCGCGCGGATCGCGTCCAGTCGGCACTCGAACTCGTCTTCGACGACGAGAACGTCGACGCAGTCCTCTTCAACATCTTCGGAGGAATCACGAGATGTGACGAGGTCGCACAGGGAATAAACGAGGCTCTCGAAAGCTTCGACGAGCTTCCGAAGCCACTCGTCGTACGTCTCACGGGTACAAACGAGACCGAGGGAAGAGAGATACTCACCGAGAGGGTCGAGACACGTGAGGAGCTTGAGGACGCCGTAAAGACAGCAGTTGAACTCGCCGAAACAGGAGGTGACCAGTAATGAGCGCACTAGTCGACGAAGACACGCGTGTGATAGTACAGGGAATAACCGGAAGCGAAGGTAAGTTCCACGCCGAACAGATGATGGAGTACGGCACCAACGTAGTCGCTGGTGTCACTCCCGGAAAGGGCGGACAGGAGGAGCTCGGGGTTCCCGTCTACGACACTGTCAAGGAAGCCGCCGAGGAGGAGGACGCCAACACCTCGATAATCTTCGTGCCTCCCGCCTTCGCCGGAGACGCTGTGATGGAGAGTCTCGACGCTGACCTCGACCTTTCGATAGCGATAACCGAGGGAATACCCGTCCACGACATGGTACGTGTCAACCGCCGTCTCCAGGAGGTCGACACACATCTCGTCGGACCCAACTGCCCCGGAGTCATAACCCCTGGTGAGTCGAAGGTCGGAATAATGCCCGGCAACATATTCGAGAGCGGCAAGGTGGGTCTCGTCTCGCGCTCGGGTACACTGACCTACCAGATAGTCGACTCCCTCACGAGGAGAGGAATAGGACAGAGCACCGCTATAGGAATAGGCGGAGATCCTATAATAGGGACGTCTTTCACCGACGCTCTCCAGCATTTCGAGAACGACGACGAGACAGAGGCTGTCGCTCTCGTGGGTGAGATAGGAGGCTCCGACGAGGAGGAAGCCGCCGAGTGGGTCGCAGAAAACATGTCGAAGCCCGTCGCGGGATTCATAGCAGGAAGGACAGCACCTCCCGGTAAGCAGATGGGACACGCAGGAGCCATAGTCAGCGGAAGCTCCGGAACTGCCGAGTCGAAGATCGCTGCGTTCGAGGAAGCAGGCATAGAGGTCGCCGACACTCCCGACGAGGTCGCCGACGCCATCGAAGAGATGCTGTAACGTAGGAAACTTACTTCTATCTCACTCTGAGCCGGATTCAGTCTCTGACTCAAGAGGTATCCTTTCTGTTCCCTCCACTCTGTTGTACTCCTTGTCCGACGAGACTATACTGTCTTCTCGGGCGTATGCCGCGTGGTAGGCGTCGAAGGCGGTCAGACCGTACTTCTCCATGAAGTCCGCCGCCCGAAATAGTACGTCTTCTTCCTCCGGCACCGAGGCAATTTCGAGTGCGTGTGCGAGTGCTTCCATACGGTCGAACTCGAAACGGTTCGATATCACTAGTAACTCAAGTAGAGTCATCCGCGACGTGTAGATTTCGCCCGCGTTTTCCTCGACGATCTCAGAAGCTCTCTTCTGTAACCAGTCGTCTTCCTTTACGAGCGCGATGAAGAAGTCGGTGTCAGCGTATATCATCTTATTGTACAGTATCCTCTTCGGGTTCGGGTTCAACGCCGTCAGAAACAGTCTCCGAGGCAATCTCTTCACGGACTTTGTCGCGGGCTTCGCGCTTTATCTCGTCAGTACTTTTCCCCTTGAAGGCGTCTCCAACTGCATCACGAAGACCTTCAGTGGGATCGTCACTTAGAGGTATGAGCTCTATCCTGTCACGGAGTTCGACAACTCGGTATCTATCCCCGAACTTTTCCCTCATCTCCTGGGGAATCACTATCCTCCCCCTGTTGTCAGCAGTCGTTGTCTTGGTCATTTTCCCACTATTCGTTACTTGATGGGAATAGATAAATACTTTCCCCAGATGTCTATGTCCATTTCGCGACTCCCCTCGACCCGACTCACTACCTTTTTGGTGGTCGAGACTGGTATTCTAAGTAATGCCGTTGGGAGACGCCCCCCAGACTTCCTACGACGACTCGGGTCTCCGTCTCAAGGTCGATCTTCACGTCCACTCCGACGCGTCACACGACGGACGCTCTTCAGTGGAGTCGATACTCGAACGCGCGAGTGAGATAGGACTCGACGCTATAGCTATTACCGACCACGACAGCATCACCGAGTCTCTCCATGCTCACGAAATTGCCTCGGAGTACGACATCATAAGTATACCCGGTGTCGAGATATCGACCTCCGACGGACATCTCCTCGCCCTCGGTATCGACGACCTTCCCGAGATAGGAATGCCTATAGACGAGACTGTCGAGAAGGTACGTGACCTCGGTGGACTCGCAGTCGTTCCCCATCCCTTCCAGAGGACGAGACACGGGGCGGGGAAGGTCGATGACTGTGACGCTATAGAGGTCTACAACTCACGTCTTCTCACCGGAAGGTCGAACAGGAAGGCGAAGAAGTACGCCGAGAAGAAGGGCTTTACACAGGTCGGCGGGAGCGACGCACACACAGTCAGCATGGTAGGACGGACATACACAGAGATAATCACTACGATAGACTCTAAGATAGAGACGAGCGAGAAGGTTCTCGAGTCTCTCAGACAGGGAATATCCACCACGAGCGTACACGGGAGACGTACTCCTATTCATCTGAGCGCGAGACAGATAGCTAAGGGTGGGAGTAAGAAGGCGGCGAAGTCGCTAAAGTCGGCTATGTTCGGTCTTCTGTAGTCTTCTTACCCTCGACTGACCCCGTAGTTGTTACTGTCAATTCCATACACGTAAGAAGGGACGTAGGTATGCTGGTCTGAGCTAAGAGCTTCCGAGGAGTGCGTCTGCGAGCCTCTCGGGATCGAACTTCTCCAGGTCGTCGTATCCCTGACCAGTTCCGAGGAAGAGTATCGGCTTCCCCGTGACCTTCGAGATCGAGATAGCCGCGCCCCCCTGTGAGTCGGCGTCAGCCTTAGTGAGGACGGTACCGTCTATCTCGGCGGCGTCGTTGAACTCCCTCGCTCTGTTGACAGCGTCCTGTCCGGCGACCGCCTCGTCGACGAAGACCGTGAGATCGGGGTCGACCACGCGGTCGATCTTACCCAACTGATCCATGAGATCCTGGGAGGTATGGAGCCTCCCGGCTGTGTCTCCGAGGACGACGTCGATACTGTTCGCCTCGGCGTACTCGACGGCGTCGTATATCACAGCGGCGGGGTCTCCACCCTTGTCGTGTTTTATGAGCTTCTTTCCGAGGTTCTCGGAGTGCTGTTCTATCTGTTCGTTCGCGCCCGCTCTGTAGGTGTCGCCGTTGGCGAGTACACTCGATATACCTCTGTCTTCGAGTCTCCTCGCTATCTTGGCGATTGTCGTCGTCTTTCCGACCCCGTTCACTCCCGTGAAGATCACGACGACGGGCTTGTCGGCTTCTTCGACATATCTGTCGAACTCCAGACCGTCGACATCGAGTACGTCGACAAGTGCGTCGTGGAGAGCCTCGGTGACTATCTCGTCGGTCGACTCCCTCCATTTCCTCTTCTCACCGACTAAGCTCTCCTCGACGTCTTGGGTTATGGTGTCGGCGACGCCGACCTCGACGTCACTCGAAAGAAGTGCTCTCTCTAGCTCCCAGAGAGGATCTTCGAGGTCTTCCTCCTCTATTATGAAAGACCTCTCGGTGACAAGTGTCTTAGCCTTCTGTGTCAGGGAGGCTGACTCCTCGTCTTCCTCCTCTTGGGACTCAGTCTCAGCCTCTCGGGACTCGGACTCCTCCACCGTGCCGACCTGGGTCTCTTCCTCCTCTTCTGGCTCTGCTTTTGGTTCTGCTTTCTCAGAGACCTCCGACTCCTCGACCTCCTCGGCTTTCTCCTCGACACTCTCGTCTACGTCGTCACGGAAGCTTGAGAGCTTGTCCTTGAGGCTGTCGAACATCTCTACCTACTCCTATTCTTCGTCCTGCTGCATCTGCTGCTGCTGTTGCTGCTGAGCCATCTGAGCCTGCTGCTGTATCTGCTGTATCTCCTGAGTCTTCTGTTCTATGTCGCTCTCGGCACTCTGTTTCTCCTCCTGAAGATCGTCCCTCTTCGTCTCAAGCTTCTCGACAGCCTCCTCGGGTCCGACCTCGATGTTGACTCCCGCGCCTATTCCGACTACGACGTCGTCTACGTTGTCGACAGTCGCGGGTATGTAGGTGTCGCCTCCGAGAGGTAGAAGGATCTCAGAGCCCTCTTCGAGGTTTTCGAGCGACTCTATCGCCTCGTCACATCCCTCTATCTCGTCTTCGAGTGTCTCTACGAGTTCGCGGAGTTCTTCTATCTCGCCCGCGAGCTCACTGTACGCCTGCTGTAACTGCTGCTGTTGTTGCATGCTCATTTTAATCAGTCTCCTGTCGTCTTAGTTTAGCTGTCTTCGTCTATAAATCCCAGAGCCTCTTCAATCCTTCCAAGCTCTGGTCCTGTCGTCTCGGCTCCAACCACGTACCCCTTCGAGTTGGCTATGAGACCGCTTCCCACGAGAGGGGTTCCGTAGTTGACCGTACCTATGTCGACGGGCACCTCGAAGACGTCTTCGAGATATTCTACCTCGTCGCCACTCGACTTGGGATGTACGAGGACGCCCTCGTCTGTCGCCACACCCGCGGAGCCGACAGTATCGAGACCCGCTACTGTTCCCTCGTGAACCTCGACGCCGAGAACGCCGGCTATCTCGTCCTTCGCCTCCTCCGAAAGCTCAGGACTCACGAGGGCGGCGTTGTCGTTCGCTAGGACTGTGTTTCCGACCGCAGTATGGCGTCCCGATATCCTCTCGACGTTGACCCCGGTAATGTCTCTGATCTCTCTTATCTCCCTGTCCAAGGCGTTAGAAGAAACAGCGATGCCCTCGGTGTTTCCTTCCGCCATAGTACCGAGGACTGACGAACCGTTGATGGTTCCCTTGTAAACGTTTTCGACGCCGAGTTCGTCGGCGACCTCTTCGGCTCTCGGCTCGTCTATCTCGGGGGTCACGAGTAGAGAGTCGTCAGTTGTGACACCGAAGACGCCTAAGAACGGGCTCCCGTTGAACTCGGCTCTTAACATTAGATTAGATTAGATTAGTTTACTCGGCTATCTCGGCTTCGACGACTCCGTCGTCGAACTTGGCGGCTCTGACACGCACCTTCGAGGGAGGACTCGAACGTCCGTTCGACCAGACTTCCTCGTTTATAGACGAGTCGAGGTTGATCTCGTCCTCGTCAGCCTTGAGGTGTTTCGAGAGATGGTCGCGGATGATCTTCATAGCCTCGTCGGCTCTCTCGTACTTCTTCGCCTTCTTGGCGTCCCTAAGCGGGACGTTCATGACTCTCTCTTCCATTGTTTACTCGTCTAGGTCGCTACGTCTCCAGTTCCTTCTCTTGGGGTTCCTCACGACGTCCTGGTTCGTCTTCATTATGACCCACGCCGGAACCCTTGAGTTCTGCTTGTTCGCCTTCGCGAGACGTTTCTTCTTCGCCTTGTTCTTCTTAGTCATGTTGGCGACTATGTCAGCACCACATAAATCTGTTATCTTCCTGTCTCCCACGTAGTCAGTCAGTCCTCACGACACCCAGGGTCTCGCCGTCGCCTGTCGACGAACAAGAATCGACAGTCTCGACTGATATCTTCTCTATCTCTGAGGAGTTGCCCGGTATATCCACCCTGAGTCTGTCCTTCGAAGTAGTCAGACCCCAGATAACGTCGGGAACTCGGTTGAACGTTCTGACGCTTCTCCCACCGTAACAGACCTCGTACGGTACATCCGTCTGGCGCGGGAGAACCGACGGATTACTCACTTCTAAATCACCCACGACGACCGGAAACGCTGCCTCGCCCAACGAACCCCACTTGTTGAACTCCGCCTTGTCGTTCGGGTCTAGGGAGTAAGATGGACCGGGCTGTACCAAGTCGAAGCCTACGAGGAGTATCCCTATCAGAAGGATGCCGACAGCGACCTTCTTGTACGTATCTGTCGTCATCCTCCACTCCTTGACCCTTCCGAGACCTATGACGCCTAAGACGAGAGGCGGAACAACTACGAGGAAGAACATCGGAGCCGCAAAACCCGTGAAAGACATCAGCGACCTCACGAAGCCGAGGTAGATCACGAAGCCGACGCCGTAGAGCGTCGTAACCGCGTAGTAGTACCCCGTCGTTATCACTACACCGAAGCCGAGGAAGTAGAGGACTGACTCCGTGAGTGGTGACAGCATCTGATGGAGTAAGAACGCGGTGAGACCGGAGAAAGCTTACGGTTTAGATTTAGAGCTCCTTGAAGAAGCTCTTGACACCTCTCTTCGCTCCTCTAACCGAAGCTATATGTCTCGCTGCGACCGTCTTCTTGAGGAGACGCGCTGCGACCCCGCCGAAGACGTTTCCGTTCACCATAGCGACCGCCTCACGTCCGACAGAGACGAGAGTCCCGGGGTCGTTTAGCTCGAACTCCCTGAGCTCGTCGCCTTCTATCTTGCTCAGTATGTTCTCGGCACATATGTCCGCCTCGTCCTCAGCCGCCCAAGCCGTCTGTGGTGCTCTGTTTCCGTTGGTGTCCTCTACGGCTCCCGCGTCTCCTATCACGAAGACATCGTCGGCGTCGACCGACTCGAGGTGCTCGTCGACTTTGAAGGCGTTCCTCTCGGCGTCCTCGGTCTCTATGTCGATGTCGAACTCCCTCGCCGTCAGACCGCCCGCCCAGATCAGCATGTCGTACTCTATCGGATCACCCTCGTCGAGACGCACCTCGTCGTCGGTGACCTCGGTTATGGGGTCGCCCGTCTTCGTCTGTATACCCTTCGAGCGCAGGAGTCTCTTTATATGTGACCTCAGACGGTCGTCGATACTCGGACCCGGCATGACCTCGTCGAGAGCCTCTATTATGTTCACGGTCACCTCGCCCTCTCTGATCTCTGCGTCGTCTATGACGTCTGCTATCTCCCCCGCCGTCTGTATACCTGAGAGACCCGCTCCTCCGATGACGACACGTTTCTCGGCACCCTCCTTCGCCTCCTCGACTATCTCCTCTAGGTCGTGTCTTATGCTGAAGCCGTCGCCGAGGCTCCGGAGAGTGTGGGCATTCTCCTCCATCCCGGGGATTCCGTAGAAAGCAGTACGTTGCCCGAGTGCTATAACAAGGTAGTCGTACTCGATCTCGTCGTCTTCTAAGACGACCTTCTTCTCCTCGAACTCGAATCCCTCGACCTCCGACTCGACGAAGTTAGCCCTGCCTTTCTTTATCTCGTCCATGGGTATCGCAATCTCCTCGTCGACCGACGGGTCGTATATAACCCTGTGTACCTCGTGGCGCACGAGATGGTAGTCGTTCTTGTCGACCCAGACGATCTCGTCTTCGGTGTCGAGGCTACTCCTCAGACGTTTTACTACGGTCGCACCTCCGTATCCAGCACCGAGAACTACTACCCTGTTCATACTCCGTCTACATACTTGACTACAAAACGTCTGTCGGTTGAGATGGACTCACGTACATCGATCGTGTATATCTATCTATTGTGGCAATCCGAGGAGTATGTAAACAGTACCCAAGCCATCGAAATAAAGCAAGAGTTTTATTATATCGTCACTCGATATACACAGTGGAACAGACTTTTTCACGGGAGAAAGAATGAGCACGTTCAACGTCACTGACCACGACATGGCGCCCGAGCATATCTTGCTCGACGAGGACGAGGTCGAAGAGGTTCTGGAGAGATACGACCTCGAAAAGCCCGAGCTCCCCAAGATACGGGAGAGCGACGCCGGCTTGTCGAACCTCGACGCTGAGGTCGGCGACGTCATCAAGATAGTAAGAGAGTCGTGGACTACCGATAGAGCCGTCACATACAGACTTGTCATAGAAGACTAAAACAAAAAATGAGCTTGGACAGAGGAAAGCTAGCCGACGCTTACTTCGGACAGGAACGCCTCGCACAGCACCATATCTCGTCGTTCAATAACTTCCTCGAACACGGGATGCAGAGGGTTGTCGACGAGCAGGAGACGATAGAGACAGACATAGGCGAGAAAGAAGGGGAGGAGGAGGTCTACATAAAGCTCGGAGAGGTCGAGGTCGGAACCCCTATGGTGAGAGAGGCAGACGGAAGCGAGGAGACACTCTACCCGCAGGAGTCGCGTCTCAGGAACATAAGCTACAGCGCGCCTCTGAGGATGGAGATGCAGATCGTCGAGGGCGACTACGAACACGAACCCGTCAAGACGACTATAGGCAAGATGCCTATAATGATAAAGAGCAAGAACTGTAACCTCGCGGGTCTCGACGAGGACGAACTCGTAAAGACGGGCGAAGATCCCGTCGACCCCGGTGGTTACTTCATAGTCAACGGGAGCGAGCGCGTCCTGATGACGAGCGAGGATCTCGCGCCTAACACTATACTCGCCGAGAGAGACACGAAGTACGGCGACGAGATACAGGTCGCGAAGGTCTTCTCACACAGACAGGGTTACCGCGCGCTCGTCACAGTCGAGAGAGGACGTGACTCACTCCTGAGTGTCGGATTCCCGAGCGTCTCGAACGACATAAACTTCGTCACACTCGTACGTGCACTCGGGCTTGAGACCGACGAGAAGATAGTCAACTCGGTCTCGAACGACCCCGAGATAGTCAAGTTCATGCTCGAAAACCTCGAGGAGGCGGAGGTTCAGACACAGGAAGAGGCGATGGAGCTCCTCGGAAAGAAGGTCGCTAGCGGACAGGCGAAGGACTACCAGAGAAAGCGCGCCGACTACGTCATAGACAGATACCTCCTGCCCCATCTCGAAGATGTCAGTGAGGACGACGAGGAGGTCAGGATAGCGAAGGCGCATTACCTCTGCCGTATGGCGGAGACGTGTTTCGAGCTCGCACTCGGAAGGAGGGAGCCCGACGACAAGGATCATTACTCGAACAAACGTCTCAAGATATCGGGCGACCTGATGCAGGATCTCTTCCGTGTCGCTCTCAACAAGCTCGCGCGCGACGTCAAGTACCAGCTCGAACGTGCCAACATGAGAAACCGTGAGCTACGTGTCGACACCGTCGTCCGTAGCGACGTACTTACCGAGAGACTCGAACATCCCCTCGCTACGGGTAACTGGGTCGGAGGACGTACGGGTGTCGCACAGCTTCTCGACAGGTCGAACCACATGGCGATACTGAGCCATCTCAGACGTGTCGTCTCACCCCTCTCGCGCGGACAGCCCCATTTCGAGGCGCGCGACCTACATCCGACACAGTGGGGACGTATCTGCCCCGGCGAGACTCCAGAGGGTCCTAACTGTGGACTCGTGAAGAACTTCGCCCAGTCGGTCGAGATATCGAAGGGAATAGAGGACGACACACACGTACGTGACACACTCTCCGACCTCGGAGTCGAGAGAATACATACCTCGCCGACCTCCTCGGAGTCCGAGGCTGAGACAGAGACAGAGACTGAGACTGAGACTGAGACTGAGACTGAGACTGAGACTGAGACTGAGACTGAGACTGAGACCGAAGCAGACGCCGATACGGTCGACTCAGAAGAGACCCCTGAGACAGACGAAGCAGAAGCATAACACAACATGAGTTCGGAAACCTCGAAAGTATACATAGACGGAAGTCTCGTAGGAACCCACGAGAGACCCGAGGATCTCGTAGAGAGCCTCAGGCAGGAGAGAAGACGCGGAAACATAAGCGATCAGGTCAATATATCGATAGACAAACGCACGAAGGAGGTCTTCGTCGACACCGGACCCGGAAGGGCACGCCGCCCTCTAGTAGTCGTCGAGGACGGTGAGCCTCTCGTCACACAGGAACACATAGACGCACTCGAAAACGGAGAGATAGAGTTCGAGGATCTCGTCGAGAAGGGATACGTCGAGTACATAGACGGAAACGAGGAGGAAGACCTCCTGATCGCCGTAGACGAGGACGAGCTTACCCAGAACCACACACATCTCGAACTCTACCCGTCGCTCATATTCGGAATCTGTGCGGGAATGATCCCGTACCCCGAACACAACGCGTCGCCACGTATAACCATGGGAGCGGGAATGGTGAAGCAGTCGCTGGGTCTTCCAGCGGCGAACTACCGCGTCCGTTCGGACACTCAGTCGAACCTCCTCCATTACCCTCAGCTCTCGATGGTCTCGACACAGACCTCGGAGGCTATAGGCTACGACGAACGCCCCGCGGCACAGAACTTCGTCGTCGCAGTGATGTCTTACGAGGGATTCAACATCGAGGACGCTCTCATACTCAACCAGGGAAGCGTCGACAGGGCACTCGCGCGTTCACACTTCTTCCGTATGTACGAGGCTGAGGAACGCGGATACCCAGGCGGACAGGAAGACAGATTCGAGATTCCCGAGGACGACGTCCGTGGACACAAGGGAGAGGACGCCTACACACATTTAGACGACGACGGACTCGTAAACCCTGAGACTGAGGTCGGACAGAGCGAGGTTCTCGTCGGAAAGACTTCGCCGCCGCGTTTCTTAGAGGAGCCCGACACGATGGCGGGTCTCTCGCCCCAGAAGAGACGTGAGACGAGCGTGACGATGAGGTCGAACGAGAAGGGAATCGTCGACACGGTGATGCTGATGGAGGGTCAGGAGGGCAACAAGGTCGCGAAGGTACGTGTGAGGGACGAGAGAATTCCCGAACTCGGAGACAAGTTCGCCTCGAAACACGGACAGAAGGGTATCACGGGACATATAGCCCCGCAGGAGGACATGCCCTTCACTGAGGACGGTATAACTCCCGATCTGATCATAAATCCCCACGCACTCCCGTCACGTATGACTGTGGGGCATGTCTTAGAGATGCTCGGCGGAAAGGTCGGTGCTCTCGAAGGAAGACGTATCGATGGTACTGCCTTCACGGGAGAGGACGAGGACGAGCTAAGGGAGTCTCTTGTCGAACGTGGATTCAAGTCGTCGGGCAAACAGACGATGCACTCGGGTATCACGGGCGAGAAGATAGACGCCGAGATATACACCGGAATCATTCTCTACCAGAAGCTCCACCACATGGTGAGCAAGAAGATACACGCGCGCTCACACGGTCCCGTCCAGGTTCTGACACGTCAGCCGACTGAGGGACGTGCGAGAGAGGGTGGTCTACGTATAGGAGAGATGGAGCGCGACGTTCTGATAGGACACGGCGCTGCACTCACGCTCAAGGACCGTCTCCTCGACGAGTCGGACCGCGAGATGATCTACGTCTGTTCGAACTGTGGAATGACTGCGACAGAGGACGTACGTCAGAACCGTGTCTACTGTCCCAACTGTGACTCGGAGACAGGTATACACGAGGTCGAGATGAGCTACGCCTTCAAGCTCCTACTCGACGAGATGAAGTCGCTCGGAATAGCACCGCGTCTCGACCTTGAGGACGCGGTCTGAACAAAGCAGTAAAACAACAACTCGATTCCAATCCAATTATGAGCACGAACACAAGTCCCAAACAGATTAGCTCGATTGACTTCGGGCTGATGAGTCCCCAGTCGTACCGTGATATGAGCGTCACGAAGATAATCACGGCTGACACCTACGACGACGACGGCTTCCCGATAGACATGGGTCTGATGGATCCACGTCTCGGAGTCATAGATCCGGGTCTCCAGTGTAAGACGTGTGGAAAACGGTCGGGTCAGTGTGAGGGGCATTTCGGACACATAGAGCTCGCCGCACCCGTGATACACGTCGGATTCTCGAAGCTCATCAGACGTCTCCTCAGAGGAACGTGCAGGGAGTGTTCACGTGTCCTACTCACAGAGGATCAGAAAGACGAGTTCGACGAGAAGCTCGAGAAGACGAGGTCTTTCAACCAGGATCTCAGCGACGTCACCAAGAGCGCGATAAGGGCGGCGAGGAAGAACTACTTCTGTCCCTACTGTGGAGAGGAACAGAAGAAGATCAAACACGAGAAGCCGACGACCTACTACGAGGACGGTCACAAGCTGATGCCGTCGGACGTCAGAGACCGTCTTGAACGTATACCCGATGACGACCTCGAAGCCATAGGTATAGACGCCGAGGACTCACGTCCCGAGTGGATGATACTCACAGTCCTCCCCGTACCTCCCGTGACCGCACGTCCGTCGATAACACTCGACAACGGACAGAGAAGCGAGGACGACCTCACCCACAAGCTCGTCGACATAATACGTATCAACCAGAGGTTCATGGAGAACCGAGAGGCGGGATCGCCCCAGCTCATCATAGAGGACCTCTGGGAGCTTCTCCAGTACCACGTCACGACCTTCATGGACAACGAGATATCAGGTACTCCTCCCGCACGCCACAGGTCGGGGAGACCCCTCAAGACGCTCTCCCAGAGGCTCAAGGGCAAGGAGGGACGTTTCAGAGGATCTCTCTCCGGAAAACGTGTCAACTTCTCTTCGCGTACAGTCATCTCTCCCGATCCGACTCTCTCGGTCAACGAGATAGGAGTCCCTGAGAGCATAGCCAAGGAGATGACACAGAGCATGACCGTCACCCACAACAACATAGACGAGGCGGTCGAGTACGTACGTCGTGGTCCCGAGAACCATCCCGGCGCGAACTACGTCAAGAGGAGCGACGGAAGACGTCTCAAGGTCACCGACACTAACTCCGAGAACCTCGCCGAGAGGATGCTTGAGGAGGACGACGACGGAAACATACGTGGTATTGGATGGACGGTCGACAGACAGCTCAAGGACGGCGACATAGTACTCTTCAACCGACAGCCATCTCTCCACCGTATGTCGATGATGGCACACGAGGTCGTCGTGATGCCCCACAAGACCTTCAGGCTCAACACGACTGTCTGTCCGCCGTACAACGCCGACTTCGACGGCGACGAGATGAACATGCATGTCCTCCAGAGCGAGGAGGCGCGTGCCGAGGCGCGTATACTCATGAGGGTTCAGGAACATATACTCTCACCGCGTTTCGGAGGTCCTATAGTCGGAGCTATACAGGATCACATCTCGGGACTCTACCTCCTCACACACGGCGAGAAGAACTTCGACGAGTCGGCGGCACTCGACCTCCTGAGGATGACGACGGTCGACAACCTACCCGAACCCGACGGAACTGAGGACGGCGACGAGTACTGGACCGGAAAGACGGTCTTCTCTCTCATACTCCCCGAGGGACTCGACATGGAGTTCGAGTCGTCGGCGGGTGACACCGTCGTAATCGACGACGGCGAGCTACTCGACGGCACCATAGACGAGAACGCAATGGGAAGCTTCGTCGGAGAGATAGTCGACCTAGTCACGAAGGTCTACGGCGAGTCACGTTCGGCTCAGCTAATAGACGACGCGTCGTCGCTCGCCATAAGATCCATAATGCATTTCGGCTTCTCGTTCGGAATCGACGACGAGGATCTCCCCGAGGAGGCACACGAGGAGATAGACGCCTCTATAGTCGAAGCCGAGAAGGAGGCAGAACGTCTCATAGAGACCTACGAGCGCGGCGAGCTAGAGTCTCTTCCGGGACGTACGCTCGAGGAGACACTTGAGATGAAGATAATGCAGGCTCTCGGAAAGGCACGTGACTCGGCGGGAGAGATAGCCGAGGACTACCTCGAAGAGGACAACCCCGCCGTCGTGATGGCGGAGTCAGGAGCACGTGGATCTATGCTCAACCTCACACAGATGGCAGGCTGTGTCGGACAGCAGGCTGTGAGAGGCGAACGTATAAACAGGGGGTACGAGAACAGGACTCTTCCGCATTTCGAGGAGGGCGACCTGTCGTCCGACGCGCGCGGCTTCGTCGAGCACTCGTACAAGGAAGGTCTCGAACCTAAGGAGTTCTTCTTCCATTCGATGGGAGGACGTGAGGGACTCGTCGACACTGCGGTTCGTACCTCGAAGTCGGGATACCTCCAGCGCAGACTCATAAACGCACTTCAGGAGATAGAGGCACAGTACGACGGAACCGTAAGGACGACCAACGGCGACATGGTTCAGTTCGAGTACGGAGAGGACGGCACAGATCCGATGAAGATGCCGAAGGGAGAGGAGATAGACGTCGAAGCAGTCGTCGACAGAGTTCTCGACGCCGAGTTCGACTCGGACAGTCCCGACTTCGTGACCAGCGACTAAAATAAGAGCAAGAGTAAGAGTAAGAGAGTGATAAAAACATGTCAGTAGAACCCGAGACAGTCGAGTCAAAGCTCGACGAGAGCGAGCTTCCCGAGAGACTCCATGAGAAAGTCAAGGACGCAGTAGGTAAGGAAGACGTGACCGAGGAACAGATAGACGAGATAATCGCACAGACTGAGGAGAGGTACAGGTCGACGCGTATCGATCCCCTAGAGCCCGTGGGTACCGTGAGTGCTCAGTCTATAGGCGAACCCGGTACACAGATGTCGCTCGACGCCGACGAGGAGGTTATCGTACGCAGAGGCGGTAAGACCGAGATGGGTAGGATAGGTGAGATTGTCGACGGAGTCTTCGAAAACGCGTCTGAGACAGTAGAAGTCGACGGACACGAGGCTGTGGGCGTCACAGGACTCGAAGTTCTGAGTCTACGTGACGACGAGAAAACCCAATGGAAACCCGTCGAGGAGGTCAGCAGACACGAGTCGCCCGACGAGCTCCTACATATTCAGCTTGAGGACGGACGTGATATTAGAGCCACGAAGTCCCACTCCTTCGTCACACGTGAGGACAACGGGGTCGTTCCAGTCGCTGGAGACGAACTCAAAGAGGGTGACTGGATACCTGTAGTCGGTGACTTCGGATCATCCGACGAGACCGATACGGTACGGATCTTAAGATATCTTCCCGACGACGGCTACTGGTCGACAGACGCCGCCGCTGACGGAGGTGCTGTCACCGAGGAACAGGCGAAGAACCGACTCGATGCACTCGAAGACGGTAGACTCGACGATGGAGTCTATCCCGTCGGTGGAACAGTCTCCCTTCCGAGACATCTCCCGGCTGACTCCGAGACGGGCTTCTTCTTCGGAGCCTACTTAGCTGAGGGATATGCCACCGACAGCTACGTCTCGATCTCGAACATCGACGACGGCTTCCTCGACCGTCTCCGTGGGTTTGCGGAGAGGTACGACCTCACAACCCACGAGTACGAAAACGGCGAGTTCGCCGAGGGACGTGATCTGCGTCTCAACGGAAAGATAGTCGCCGATCTCTTGAGACAGACATGTGGCGACGAGACCAAACGAGTCCCCGGGTTCGCGTTTGGCTCCTCAGACGACTTTGCCAGAGGTCTCCTACGCGGATACCTCTCTGGAGACGGAAGCGTGAGCGACGGTACTGTGCGCGCGTCATCGACCGACGAGAAGCTTATCGAGGACATCGCTCTCTTGCTCTCTCGTTTCGGTGTACACGCTACACTCGGTGAGACACGGGACTCGTACACGTTACGTGTTCCACGTAGCCATCTCGGACGTTTCGCCGAGAGAGTGGGTCTTGTCGGCGAACGGAAGGAGGCACTAGACGAAGCAGTAGCTACTCTCGACGAAGATGTCCCAGACGTAGTCGACCAGATACCCGAGTTCGGCGACGCTCTTGAGGAAGTCGCCGCCGGTGTCGGTGCTCCGTCACGTGAGTTCAACAGTGCGGTGAAGAGGGGACGTATAGGCAGGAGACGTCTCGAACGCCTCGTCGAACGTGCCGATGAGAGCGGAGTTGACTCCGACTCAGTCGAGGATCTTCGTTCCGCGGTCGAGTCCGAAGTAGTCTGGAAACGCATAGAATCGGTCGAAGCTGTCGAGCCCACCCACGACTACGTCTATGATTTCTCCGTCGCAGGACTCGACACGTTCACGACGTCACAGGGTGTTGTGACTCACAACACGATGAACACCTTCCATTACGCCGGAGTCGCCGAGATCGATGTCACACAGGGTCTCCCGCGTCTCATAGAGCTCGTCGACGCACGGAAGGAGCCCGACACGCCGATGATGACTGTCTACCTCAAGGACGACTGGGCGACCGACCGAGAGAAGGCGCGTGAGGTCGTCTGGGACATAGAGTCAACGACGATACTCTCGCTCGGCGACATCTCTACCAACGTCGCCGAGATGGAGGTCTCTATAAACTTAGACGAGGAGATGCTCGACGAGCGTCTCCTCTCAGTCGACGACATAGCCGACAAGATAGAGTCTAACCTCGGCGTCGACGTCCGAGCGAACGGAACACGTGTCTCTTTCGGACCGTCGTCTCCGTCGTACCGCGAGCTTCTCCAGCTCATAGAGGAGCTACGTGAGATCACGTTCAAGGGAATCGAGGAGATCGATAGGGTCGTCATACGTAAGGAAGACGTCGGCGACAGGGAGGAGTACGTCCTCTACACCGAGGGAAGTGCACTCAAGGATGTCATACAGGTCGAGGGCGTCGACGAGACACGTACGAGAACCAACAACATACACGAGATGGCTGATGTCTTCGGCATAGAAGCTGCGAGGAACTCCCTCATAGACGAGATGACCTCCACCCTTGAGGAACAGGGTCTCGAAGTCGACATAAGACACGAGATGCTCGTCGCCGACATAATGACTGTCACGGGAGAGATACGTAGCATAGGAAGACACGGAATCTCGGGCGCTAAGGAGAGCGTCCTGTCGCGCGCCGCCTTCGAGGTTACAGTCAACCAGCTTCTCGACGCCGCAGTCCACGGGGAGATCGATGACCTCGACGGAGTCATAGAGAACGTCATCGTCGGACAGCCCATAAAGCTCGGCACGGGAGACGTCGACCTCGTCATGGGACGTCCCGAGGACTAAAACTCAGAAAAGTTCGTTCGCTCATGTGTAGAAGTCAGTACTTAATATTTTTTCGAACCAATCGTCGGTGT
>JAXIOF010000038.1 GCA_034190545.1 Candidatus Afararchaeum irisae
TGCCGTCGAAATCACTGTCGAAACTCAGCACATGATCTATACCCCGCTCTTTCATGTAGATAACAGCGCGGAAACCCCGTCCTTTAGCGCGAGTGTGACAGTTTCGTCGTAGATGTAATCCGTTGTGTATGGCTGTCCGTAGCCTCCTTTGAGAACCTGTGTCAATGCGTTCTTTGCAGACTCGTGACGACTCGAGCTCTCATTCTGGTGAGCATAGAAGACGCCTGTGTCTATGAGAACCGACATCGCTATCCGTATAGTACCTCATCGAGGTCATTCTCCTTTAGATCTTCATCCCAATTAGAAGTGCCCCCGTGAAACTCCTCGATTTCTTCGTCGCTAAGAGGCACGGTCTTGTCTCTGAACGAGTCTATTATATCTTCTTCTGTGGATAGAGCATAACTGACGACACCCTCCAGAATCTCCTCCTGTGTAGCTTTTTCACCCGTCTCTAACTTTATCTTTGCCTGTAATTCTTCTATCTTCGATTTAGTCTCTTCGTCTATCTTGATCGACGTGCTCATACTTGTAGTAGAAGTCTCTACTTTATTAACCCTTCTACAGATATGACAGCATAGTGTCCAAGACCTCAGTATGTGACCTCCTCCCGTCGTAAACGACGGGGCTTCCCGAACCGCACCGCAGCGTTGGGATATTTGCCGGTCTACGGTCAGATCTGTTCTTGTGGGGCTACTCTCCCCGTCGATGTGTCGAACAGGCGAACCGATGGCTGGGCCAGACAGCCGTTACTCCTATCCACAGAGGGATTCGGAGTTACCGTCTTTCTCATATTCTCAGCCGCATTACAGTCACTATTCGCAACCAGTTCACACTCATCGCAGACGTACAACCCACGTTCAACACGGTTCGAATCGGCTTTCATGCCACACTCACAGCACGTTATCGACGTAGCCAGTTCGTACTCATCGACCCGCTCAACCTCAATACCACGTTCTTCAGCCTTGTACTCGATGTGACTGAGCAGAGTTTCAAACGCCCAGTCATGGAGGCGCTTGTTGCCGTGCCTGCCCCAGTCTTCATCCTCGCGGATGTTTTTCGGATGGCCAACTGCTATCGTCTCCACACCACGATCTGCACATTGGTTCACGAGGTCTTTCGAGAGAGCGTGCAGGTAGTGGGTCTGCCGCCGGGATTTCTTGCGGCGTGCCCATTCAGCATGGTTGCTGGGGCCGTTCTCACCTTCCGTGTCGTACTCTTCCTGCCGGAAGTAGTGTGCGTCTTCTTTCAACATCTTCGAGGTGGAGTCCCCTTCCTCAAGGAGCGACCAACGTGAGCGAGTAGGGAGGGGAAGAAACCGACAACCCCGCCAAGAAACCAAATAGCACAGCATTTAACAATCAACAACACTTCTATGAAGATACGATGGCATCAGATACTGAGTATTATCGTCGAACCGCTATCACACGGCTCGACGGACTCTCCCCAGAAGACCACGAGCTACTCTACAATACTGTGGAAGAGTGGCTCGATGGGTGCAACATCGCATCTAGTCTCGCGTGGGAGGACGAGCACACTCAGGCTGGTGTCAGAAGTATTGCTAAAGACACGGTACAGGAAGAGACAGAACTGAACAGTCAGCACTCAATTCTTGCCTGTCACGAGGTCGCAAGTAGCATCCAATCCTGCATCGAACGAAGGAAGAAGGGCAAGAAAGCAACACAACCACACTTCACTTCGAATTCTATCACTTACGATAGAAGAACGCTTACCGTGTTCTCAGAGAAAGAACAAGTCTCGCTCACAGTACTGGACGACCATTCACGAGTCAGAGCAGACCTTGCCCTACCAAGCAACGAAGACGGCTATCAGTATCAGTACCTGAACGATGAGGACTGGGAGTACACGGAGAGTACCCTGCACTACCGAGACGGCGAATGGTATCTGCATCTCGGCTATCGAAAGGAGAAGCCCGAGCTTGAGAAGGAGGCAACGACGCAGAACGGAACGGTTCTGGGTGTTGATCTCGGCGTCAATCAAATCGCCGTCACCAGCACGGCTCGGTTCTTCAGCACAGGTAAGCTTAATCATGCTCGGAGAGAGTTCGAGAAAACTCGTGGCAACCTCCAAGAATGCGGGACGCAATCAGCACACCGTACACTGGAGGAAGTGAGCGGTCGGGAAGACGAGTACGTGAAGCATGTCCTGCACTCCGTCGCAAACGGAATAGTAGAAGAAGCCCTTGAACACGATTGCGACGGCATCATCTTCGAGAAACTAGACGGTATCCGTGACCGTTTACCGTACGCTGACTGGCACTCAATGTGGGCGTTCCGCAAGCTGAAATCGTTTGTCGAGTATAAGGCAGAAGAGCGTGGCTTGTTTGTGGATACGGTGAATCCGAAAAACACGAGCAAGCGATGCAACGAGTGCGGATGCGTCCATGACGACAACCGCCACCGAGACGAGTTTGAGTGCCAGCGGTGCGGGAAACAGAACCACGCTGACTACAATGCGGCGAAGAATATTGCAGAACTGTATCTCCTTCGAGGCCATCAGCCGTCTCGTGGGAGGAGCGTCAGTCAATACGCTCTGAAGTCAGGGCCAAGGACACCGAGCTGAGAGATACACTCTCACACCCACCGAACACGGGTTAGAGGAAGAGGCCACTGACAAGCCCCATCGTGAACGAAAGTTCACGAGCCTCTGAGGTCTCCTCAGAGACATCGCAAATCTAAGATTTGCGAGCAGTCAGAAGCGGAGCTTCTGACGACACCCTCAACGAGCGAACCGTGTTACGCGGTGAGCGAAGTAGGGTGGGGTAGTTGACTCTCTTTATCAGTAAAGAGGGGTGTTAACTTTGGAGCATAGCATTGTGGAGAGCGGCGAAGGCTGTGAGCCAACTTCGAGTTGATTCTCGACTGCTGTAGTGGGGAAACCGGTGTCTGAACAGCATGGTTCGGTATTTCAGCACACCGAACCATGCTTCGATGAGTGACCGATCACCCCATGTTTCTCGCTTGGGTTCACATTCGAGAAGTTCAAGCGGCCAATCGTACCATCCGCCGCGGTCAGCCAGCACTACCGGCTGACCGCGGCAGTACTTCAGTGCCCTTTTGAGAAACAGTAACGCATCGAGACTCGAGCGGCCAGGCGAGACATCAACATGGAGGACTTCAAACGTCTCCACGTCGACAGCTGCCCAGACATACACCTCTTCATCCTCAATTTCGAGTTTGGTCTCATCGACCGCGACCGCTTGCCGGCGGTCGCGGTCGGGTTCAAAAAGGTGTTTGAGACGGTGATACCAGTCGTGGACAGCGACGTGACACACATCAACGAACGGTTCGATGCGTCGGTACGACAAGCCGGCGTGATATAGAAACCCAGCGAGGACACGCTGCTCTGTCGGCGTGTCTTCGCGGAAAAATATTTCTTCTTCCCGCACTTGCTCTAACACGTGGTCGAGCATTTCTGATCACTCAACCAGAACTAGCTTGACCACGCTTTTTACAGCTTTGCTAACGTTAACACCCCCATAGCGCGGCTCTAGTCAACAACCCCGCCCTACTGCGTCCTCAGAACGCGAAGCGTTCTGATGTGCGAACGAATCGCTACGCGATTCGTTAACGCTTCTTGTCCACTTGCGCGGACTGCGATGTGTTGAAAATCGGAGATTTTCATACGTATGCGAATCAGAGATTCGCAACACTCCTTGAGGACGTCCCGAGAGCTTTGCTCTCGCGGGCTCAGAAATCTGAGATTTCTGAACGGGGACTCCGCCTGCTCAAGTTGAATCCTTAGACTTTCTCTCGTCTTCGAGTACGCCGACATCCACGAGTCAAGCTCAAGAGCCGTGTTCTGAGGGATCGAGAAGTATGTCGACGAACTCCTCTGCGCCGTTTTCGTATTCGGGGCTCTCGACCTCTCCGTTACAGCATCTTTCGACTGCCTCAAGTACCTCTTCGACGTTGTCCGCCTTTATGACTCCCTCAGTGTCTTTCATCTCGGCTTTTTCCGCGAGGCTTTTCTGGAAAGGCAGGAAAGGATAGACGATACACGGCGTGCCTCCGACGACTGTGTCGGCTATCGAAGAGTAACCCGTACAGACCACACAGCTCGCGGCTTCGGTGTGAGGGGTCATCGAGGGCTGTATCTCCCAGTCGTCGGAGCCCACCATCTTGACTTCGAGACCCTTTTCTTCGAGTCTCTGTCTTATTTCGTCGAAGTCCTCGCCGTGAGTCCCCGGATTGAGAAGGACATCGTACTCGTCGACCTCCCTGTCACCTTCCTGGGCGAGAGGTTTTACGAACTCGAATCCCTCAGGTGATTCTTCGTCGTTCCAGAGTGTAGTTACTATTATCTTCTCACAGAATGCGAGCGAGGCTCTGTCGTATATCCGTAAGAGGACATCCCACTGGAGATCCAACATCCCCGGAGTGAGATGGTCGATCCTGTAGAAATCGACCCCCTGTGCGACAGCCGCTACACCCGCGAAGACATCGTCGGTCACGAGTAAGTCGGGATCTTCCTCCTTGAGCCAGCGGTGGATCTCTCTGAGACGCCGTACCGAGGACGGAGCGAGGTCGAAAAGACTGTGTTTCAGAAAAGAAAGCGGACTGTCACCTTTGACAGCAACCGTCGTCAGGTCGGGGTGTTCGAATCCGTTCATCTCTACAAAGGGTTTCCCCTGTCCACCGCCTGCGACAGTAACCTCAATCCCACGGGATTCAAGCTCCTTGGCAACGGGGATGCTCCTGGCTGCGTGTCCCGCGCCGTCGCACCAGTAGACGATTGCCCCCTTCTCGACCATACTGTGTACTTTTATACTCGACGAATAAATACAACTACCGGTTTGGCGAGGGGAACCGAAGTTAATAAGTGTCGACTGAGTCCCTAATAAAGTATGTGGGAATCTGGTTCGGAGAGGAGAAACGTCGTCTTTCTCGTTCTCGATTCACTCCGGAAGGACAGGGTTTCCCCGTATAACGAAGATATCGACTTCACGGAAAACTTAGAGGAGATCGCTGACTCCTCAGTCGTCTTCGAGGACGCCATCACACAGGCTCCATGGACTCTACCTTCACACGCCTCGATATTCACGGGAGAGTACCCGTGGAACCACGGGACGACTCACGCGAGAAGCTACTTCCCGTCTGATGAGTCAACGTTCGTATCCGAGTTCAGTGAGGCGGGGTACACGACCGCCGCGATCACGCCGAACGTCTGGATCACACCCCACAAGGGGATGACACGTGACTTCGAGTACGTCGAGAACTTCCTCGGAAAGGCAGACAGCCGTCTGAGTGTCACTCTGTCACGTCTCGGGACAAAGGCATACCACAGCCTCGACGACGTGACGCGCCGCGTTCTGGGAAGACAGATAGACCGTCTTTTCAGGCTCTTCGATGTCGACGACTCGTGTAAGTCCGAGGAGACCATCCGGGAGGTCGAAAGATACATCGACCGACGCAGTCCCGACGAGGACTTCTTCCTGTATGTAAATCTGATGGAGCCCCACGAGCCTTACCGTCCGCCCCAGAAGTACAAGAAAAGACACGGAGTCGACGAGGACGCGAACATACCTCACAGGCAGAAAGACGTCTTCACAGAGGAGATCGACTTCGATGCACTCCGGAGTGTCTACGACGCCTCTGTGGAGTACACCGACGACCTCGTGGGACGGATAGTCGAGTCGCTCCGACGCAACGACCTCGATGACGATACCGTGGTATTTGTTCTCTCAGATCACGGGCAGGCACTCGGAGACGGGGGTGGATTCGGTCACCAGTTCACAGTTTCCGAGTCCGTCATAAACACCGTACTCATGGTCGACCATCCCGACCTTCCGTCGGGCAGAGAAGACCGCACGTTCGAACTCAGAAATCTCAGCCGACTCGTCCCACATTACGCCGGAATCGCACCTCATCCCGACGGTGTCTTCAGCGATGTCGCCAAAGGTGGACTGGAGTTCCCTGAGAACTTCACCGGCTACATCCCAAAAGACCGGTGGAACGAGTACTACCGGAAGTACAGGTACGCCAAAAGTGACAGCGAGAAGGTCGTAAAGTCGGTCGGAGAAGACGGAGAGACACGGTATGAGGCATACGACCTCGAAACCGGGGAGGAGATTCGCGTGCCGTCCGACCTCGCCGATGAACTCAAGGGGACTGACATTGACGTGGATGTCTCTGAGGACTCCGAAAGTGACGGTGACGAACCCGAAACCGACGAGGCGGTAGAGAGGCGTCTTGAGAGCTTGGGATATAATTAATCGATCCTCAATTTACAACTAAGTATGACCCAATCTGATATCTGTGTCATCGCCCCGACAGTAAGGAACCCGGATTTCATCCGCGAGTATATAGAGAATGCCCGAGTTAACGACTTCGATACCGACCGACTCCACGTAGTTTTGGTTACCGAGGACTTCTGTGAGAAGGACGAAATGCGCGAGATGCTGGAGTCACTCGGTGTCTCAGGTGAGGTCTTCGGCGGAACCGAACGTGACGACTGGTACGAGGAGTCAGGTATCGGTGAGTACTCGGATCTCGTGCCCGCCGCATCTCATGCCGAAACAAGCTTCGGTCTCTTGTATCTCTGGGCAAACCCCCAGTACGAGTACGGTGTCTTCCTCGACGACGACACTCGTCCACACGATGACTTTGACTTCTTCGGAACCCACCTAGACCACCTCGACTCGCGTAAGACAGTCGAACACGTCTCGTCCGACGAGCAGTGGGTCAACGTCCTGTACCAGAATGTCGACGAACACGGTCTCTATCCCCGCGGCTATCCTTACTCTGCGATGGACGAGGCAGTACAGACGGAAAACCGACAGACAAACGAGATAGTTGCGTCCCAAGGTCTCTGGACCGACATACCCGACCTTGATGCCGTCCGAATACTGATGGATGGAGACCTTCGTGGACAGGCACAGACACGGACGAGTGCCGAAGACTTCAACGGTAACTTCGCCGCCGAGGAAGGGAACTACCTGACAGTATGCTCGATGAACCTCGCGTTCCGAAGAGAGATAGTACCTGCTTTCTACCAGTTCCCAATGGACGACAACGACTGGGAGATAGGACGGTTCGACGACATCTGGTCGGGTCTAACACTCAAGAAGGCAGCGGATATGCTCGACAAGACAGTTCTGACGGGCTATCCTCTCTGTGTCCATGAGAAAGCCGAGAGGAGTACCTTCAGCGACCTCAACAACGAGGTTCCGGCTCTCGAACTCAACGAACATTTCTGGAAAGCTCTCGACGATGCGCCCGACTCAGCAGACAACTACTTCGAGGCGTATGAGGAGATGATCGCCGCCGTCGAGGCATACGACTTCTCGGAGTACAACAACAGCGGATTCATCGAGTTTACCGTCGAGAAGATGTCACGGTGGCTTGAGGCACTTTCCGCACTCGACGCGCCTAGTGAGGGGGATCAGACGGCGTGACTACCCACGACTACGAAGGGTTCAAGACAAGATGAGAGAAAACTCCCTCGTGAATATCGGATGGAGGGGCTGGGTCTGGTTCGGCGTCGCGGGAGCACTACTGGCTGGTCTGTTGTATCTCGCAGATATCGGCAAGTTCGTCGACTCGCTCCGCCGCGCCGATATGTCGCTTTTCGCGGTCGCTGTGGCTATCGGATTCTCGTCGCTACTCGTCTGGGCGTGGGTCTGGCACCGGTTCTTTGTCGATGTCGGCGTCGAGGTCACAGCCACAAAGACCCTACATATGTTTCTGACCGGGAACTTCCTGAACTCAGTTACACCCCTAGGTCAGTTCGGCGGCGAGCCTATTATGGCATACATAGTCTCGCAGACGACCGACACTGACTACGATACGAGTCTCGCGTGTGTCGTCTCAGCCGACCTTCTGAATGCGACTCCCTTTTTCACGTTCACACTCGGAGGTATACTCTATCTCGGCGTCTTCGGATCACTCAGAGGACCTTTCGTTGAGATCGCGGGGCTTGTGGTCGTCCTCATGACACTCTTCGGACTGGTAGCGTACCTCCTCTGGTCCGACGACGCGAAGCTATGGAACGGTCTCAACCGACTCATCGATGGCATCGAAGCCCGGTTCGAAAAATTCGAGTCAGTCTTCAAGTCGGTGCGTGGAAACATCGAGGGGATCGAACGCGCGTTTCAGGAGGCTGGTAGCGACAGACGGTTTCTGATGACGACGGCTGGAGTCTCCCATCTCGCGATACTTGCACAGATCGCCTCGCTGTACTTCGTATTTCGATCCTTGGGTCTCCCAACCGAGTTCGTGCCGATATACCTCATAGTTAATCTCTCAGTAATAGCGACCCTGTCACCGACCCCAGGCGGAACAGGGACATACGAGACGGCGTTCACCGGTCTCACGACGCTTTTCTACTCGGTCGACCTGACGACGGCAGTCACCGCGGCGGTTCTTTTCCGTCTCACTACATACTGGCCCGGCATACTCGTCGGAGCGGGGGCGTTTCTGACGCTTAAGGATGATGTGTAAGGTCTTCCGCTCTTCTGTAGCAGTGAATACTTATTTCTGAAAGGAGCTAATAGTTGGATTCA
>JAXIOF010000039.1 GCA_034190545.1 Candidatus Afararchaeum irisae
AACCTCCGCCCTCAACGAAGTCTCCCAAAACGCCTCCCAGCTCTCTGACAGAGCCGAGAGCCTGAGGTCACTGATGGACGACTTCGAGCTACGTGACGAGACATCGGGCTCGGAGACAGTGTCCGAGACAGAGGGTACGGAGTTCGGCAGCGACGTCGCCGCCGACGGAGGAGAAGGCTCTTAATCTTTAGCCTAGGAACTTCCTCTGCCACGCCGCTCTCTGAACACCCGACCTGACTGCTTCTGTGTCCTCCCTTCCGAGTGCTTCTATTACCTCAGTTGTCGCCTCCTCGTGGTGTCTGTCTCTGACTACGTCTACGAGGTCGAGGGCTTTCTCGACTTTCCCGTCGTCTATCGGTACGACTTCGAGAGACCTCGGATTATAGAAACGGACGGCGTCTCTGAGGTCGTCGTAGAAGGTCGGATAGACTGTCTCTATGAAGTCGAGGTCGTCGGCTTCGAGTGCCGACAGCCCCATCGTTTCGGGTGGAAAGCCTATGCTGTAGAGCGACGCAGTGTAACTGATAGCACGTGGCAGTGACTCCTCGCCGACCTCACGTGAGTAGCCGAAGAGTCCGACGTGGAGCTTTCTCGAACGTCTGTCGGGGACGTACTTAGCCATACGGTTGACGACCGGTGCGATCCTCTCGACCTGGGACGAGTACTCGTCAGCGACCCTGTCTACTATGTCGAGTGCCCTGTCCTCGTCGAAACGTTCGGATCTCTCGACCTGGGTAGAACGGAGCGACTCGATGCCGTCTCTGACATCCTCGACGGGATAGTCGTACTTGAAAGCCGACTGGACTGTGAAGGTACGTACCTCGGGGTAGACCTCAGTGACAGTCTCAGTGTTGGTAGGCTTGAGATTGCCTCGGAACGGAGCGGAGCCTACACCGAGTATGGGATGTACCTCGACATCTATCTCATCGGCTGTGTCGTAGAGACGCTGGAGGGCGACCTTGTTTATGAGGACGGCGGAGAGCGACCCGTAGTTGAGAGCGGGGTCTGACCGCGCGAGGAAGACGCGCTGGGACTCTATATCTTTGTCGGCGGCGTACTCACGGAGTATCTCGTGAGCGTCGAGCATATGTTGTCTGTCCTCTATCAGAGGTATGACGTCGATCTCACGCGGACGGAACTCTCCGACCCAGTCACGTAGAGTCTTGTCGTCCCAGACAGTCCTTTCCTCCTTTCCGACGACGAACTTCTCGTAGTAAGAACGGACTGTGTTGATCTGGTCGGCGGAGGTCGTCATGGGTATTATGACCTCGAATATGGGTGCGGTACCGTGGCTCTGTTCGTCGGTACCTTTCTCGGAGTAGAATGTCTCGGCGGCGTCGTAAGACCGGGGTATGCTTTCGAGTATCTCCAGGAGTATCTTAGCCTCCGACTCCTCGACGTCGGGGTTGGGTCCACGTACCGTGAGACGGACATCGCCTCCTATCCGCGTCTCGGAGAAGAACTGTTCGTACCTCGACAGTAGCTTCTTGACGGCGTACTCGTCTCCTTCCTTTCCCTCGAAGTCCCACATCTGTTCGTCACAGCCGAGATGTGAGTAGACGTAGTAGGCTTCCTGTATCTCGTCCTCGTCTTCGAGGACATCGCCCTCTGAGAAGAAAGGCGAGGTGGCGTTGTCGGGGTGCTGTGTACTCATCACGCGCGGAACGTCGGGGTTCGGAGCCATAGGGAAGATAGACCGCGGTCCTACGTAAATATGGGGTAGGGGTTCAGGCGTCAGACATTAGGCGTCGTGTGTCTCGACCTCGGCTTCGACCTCTATTCCGTCGGGGAGAAGAGAGTCGACGTCGTCGAGGTTACCGTCTCCTCTTACGTACCTCTCTATCTCCCATCTCATCTCGTCAGCGAGTCTCTCGGCACCCTTCTCGGTAAGCTCGTACTCGTTGGTTCTCTTGTCGAGTTCGTTCTTACGTAGGTAGCCGAGTTCGACGAGTTCGTCGAGGTTGGGATATAGACGTCCGTGGTTGACTTCGTCACCGTAGTAGTTCTCAAGTTCGCGTTTTATAGCCAGACCGTACATACTCTCCTCGGCGAGAACCTGGACTATCTTCCTCTGAAACGCCGTGAGGTCACGCATACGGTTAACAAGTAAAAGTCAAGTATTTAACTTTTTACCCAGATACGGGGGTACCATAAGCCATTTAGAGTTTCGAGACCTACTTCTCTTAAATGGTTCTTGACAGTCTGGGTTCATCTCTACAGGACGCTCTTGAGAAGCTCGCGGGGAAGTCACGGATAGACGAGGAGGCTGTCGACGAGGTCGTGAAGGACATACAGCGTGCTCTTCTCCAGGCGGACGTCGACGTCGATCTCGTGATGGATCTCAGCGACTCGGTTCGTGAGAGGTCTCTCAACGAGGAGCCCGCTCCCGGAACGAGTCCGAGGGAACACGTCCTACACGTAGTCTACGAGGAGATGGTCGAGGTCATAGGTGACGAGACGGAGGTGCCTCTTGACGACCAGGTCATAATGCTGTCGGGTCTTCAGGGATCGGGTAAGACGACAACGTCGGCGAAGATAGCGAACTGGTTCTCACGTAAGGGTCTCCAGTCGGCGATAGTTCAGACCGACACATTCCGTCCGGGTGCTTACGAACAGTCGAAACAGATGGCGGACGAGGCGGACGTGCCCTTCTATGGCGACCCCGACTCCGAAGATCCCGTCGAGATAGCGCGCGAGGGTCTCGACGAGTTCGAGAACAGGGACGTCGTTATAGTCGACACATCGGGTAGACATTCGCTCGAGGAGAGCCTCATAAACGAGATAGAGGAGATAGAGGAGGTCGTCGATCCCGACCTCAACCTACTCGTACTCGACGCCTCGATAGGACAGGGAGCGAAGGATCAGGCGACTGCTTTCGAGGAAGCTGTAGGAATAGACGGAGTCGTAATCACTAAGCTCGACGGTACTGCGAAGGGTGGAGGTGCTCTGAGCGCGGTCAACCAGACCGACTCGTCGATAGCCTTCATAGGCACGGGGGAGACCGTGAGCGACATAGAGAGATTCGACCCCGACGGCTTCATATCACGTCTCCTCGGAATGGGAGACATACGTGCCCTCGCCGAGCGCGTCGAGGAGGCGATGGCGGAGTCAGAAGAGGAGGGCGAGGAGGAACTCGATCCCGAGGCTATACTCCAGGGCGACCTCACGCTCGAAGATGTCTACAAGCAGATGGAGGCGATGAACAAGATGGGACCGATGGATCAGGTTCTCGATATGATACCCGGAATGGGTGGAATGGGAGGCATGGGCGGTCTCACCGATGAGATGCCCGACGACTTCGCCGAGACGACACAGCAGAAGATGGACGCCTACAAGACGATAATGGACTCGATGACCGACGACGAGCTTCAGAACCCGAGTAATATAGGCTCGTCGGAGATTGAGAGGATAGCGCGCGGCTCGGGTACGAGCGAGGACGACGTGAGGGAGCTTCTCAAGTACCACAAGACGATGAAGAGGACTGTCAACCAGATGCAGGGCGGTGGAGGCGACCTCGGACGTATGATGAAGAAGTTCGGAGGCGACATGAGCGGGAATTTCCCGTGATCTTTCGTTAAACTCAAGAAGGACTCAAAAATACTCACAGTAAGATCACGATGAGTGAACAGCAGACAGAGCGCAAGATAAGATGTTTGATCGCAAAGGCGGGCTTAGACGGACACGACAGAGGAGCACATGTAATAGCACGTGCGTTCCGTGACGCGGGATTCGAGGTCATATACACGGGACTCCACAACACCCCCGACGAGATAATACAGGCGGCTGTTCAGGAGGACGTCGACGTCGTAGGTATCTCTATCCTGAGCGGAGCCCACAACACAGTGGTTCCGAAGATCATCAACGGTCTCAAGGAGTACGACGCCTTCGAGGACACTCTAGTCATAGTCGGCGGCACAATACCCGAGGAAGACGAGAAGAACCTCAAGGAGGAGGGCGTCGACGCCGTCTTCGGTCCCGGAGCTGACACGAGCAATACCATAGAGTTCGTCCGGGAGAACGCACCAGAGAGATGAGCGAAGAGTCCACGGACAAGGGAGAGTTCGACGAGCTCGTCGACGGCGTCTTAGACGGTAAGTACAGGTCTCTCGCGCGTCTCATCACCCACATAGAGAACCAGCGTGAGGGATACAGAGACGCCATAAAGAGACTCCATCAGCACACGGGAGACGCCCACGTCATAGGAGTCACGGGATCGCCCGGAGCGGGTAAGTCGACACTCGTCGACAAGATGGTCGAGGAGTACCGCGAACAGGGCAAGACGGTCGGAGTGATCGCTGTCGATCCGTCGTCGCCTTACACGGGAGGCTCCCTCTTAGGCGACAGAATACGTCTCCAGGCGGGGTCGGGTGACATGGACGTCTTCTTTAGGTCGATGAGTTCGAGGGGTGCCCTCGGAGGACTCTCAAGCGCGACGACCGACGCCATAAAGGCTCTCGACGCCTTCGGAAAGGACGTCATAATAGTCGAGACGGTCGGAGCGGGTCAGAACGAGGTCGAGATCGTCCGTACTGCCGACAGCGTCCTCGTCCTGCTTATGCCGTCAGGAGGAGACGACATACAGATGATAAAGGCGGGTATACTCGAGATAGGAGACATATTCGTCGTCAACAAGGCTGACCTCGAAGGCGCGGACAGGACAGTGATGGAGGTCAAGAGGATGATAGAGATGCGTGAGGATCCCACAGCGGGCGTTCCGACGGGTCACCACGGTCCGAGCGCGATGAACAACGACGACGACATAGGCGACGAGGACGCCTACGAGGACGACTGGAAGCCCGAGGTCACCAAGACGATCGCTGAGAGAGGCGACGGAGTCACTGACCTCCTTGGAATAGTGAGTGACCACAGGGAGTACCTCATAGAGTCAGGAGAGATGAAGGAGAGGGAGTTCAAGAGGTACTCGTCGGAGATACACAGCCTCTTAGAGGACAGCCTGAGGAAGATAGCTGAGAAGGAGATCGAGAAGGCAGGCGGTATAGACGCGCTCGCCGAGGAGGTCGTCGAGAGGGAATCCGACCCCTACACGACGACTGAGAGGATGCTCGAGCCGATCACCGACTGCATAGACGAGAACGAGAACGAGAACGAGAACGGGACAGAAGACGAGTAGTTGTAGTTCGATCCGGTCTTTGTCTGTCGTATCTACTCTATTTTATTTCACAGTATCGGCGTACGAGTCGGCTATACGTGTCGGCTCGGGAAGCTTGTAGCCCTCACACGTAGACTCGACGAGGTCGACCGCAGTCTCGGCAGTTACTCTGTGACCCGGGCTGACATAAAGCGGGTTGACGTGTCTGTTCGACGACTCGAACTGCCTCGACTGGTAGGCGTAGCCTATGACGGTTCCGTCAGGAGCCTCGACGGAAGAGTCGGCGACTACACCGAGACGGCTTCCCTCGTCCAGAGGCGTCGCGTCCCAGTCTTCGCCGTCAGGGGTCACGACCCTACCACACAGTAAGTTCTTGGCGACTCCTACCGAAGGCACGTCGAAGACTACGCCTATATGTGTCGCGATGCCTGCCTGTCGGAAATGTATACGTCCGCTTCCGTCGAAGAGGAGTATGTCAGGAGTCACCGAGAGCTTCTTCAGAGCCTCGACTACCGCCTCGCCCTCGCGGAACGAGAGGAGACCGGGTATGTACTCCGTACGTGTCTCAGCAGATGCGTGGACTCTCTCTGTCACCTCGCCTCGTCTCGTAGCCACGGCTGCGCTCACAGCCTCCTCTTTTCCTTCTTCTTTTCTCCGGAACGACTGATCGACTCCCGCGATCACGGCGTCACCCTCCTCAACCTCACCGGGATCGGTAGGGAGACAGTCGTCGAAGACCGCCTCCGAGGCGACCTTCCGCTGTAACTCCTCCATCTCGTCGCGCGAGAGGGTAGGGTCGGGATATAAGTCGGCTCTCTCTATACGCATCTAAATCTAAATCTAAATCTGAATCTAAGTCTCAATCTCAGTCGTCGTCCTCGCCGTCGGACTTCTTCCTGTAGTCGACGTAGTCAGTTCCCCGGAGCTCCTCAAGTAGGTTGATTGCGGCGTCGGTGCCTTCGCCGACCGAGACAGTGACCTGTCTGTTCCCTCCGGTGACATCGCCCGCGGCATAGAGCCTGTCGACTGTCGTGCTCTGGTCGGGGTTGACCTGAAGGTAGGGTCCTTCTGTAGGTATTCCGAGCGTCTCGGCGAGGTCAGTTCCCCCCGCCGCCCCGAGAGCGACGAAGAGACCATCGAGTTCGAGTGTCTCTCCCGACTCGAAGACGACACCTTCGAGGCTTTCGTCGCCTTCGACCCTGTCGATCTTGTCATTGATCACCTCGACACTATTCTCCGAGAGTCTCCGCTCAAGCTCGTCATCTGCGTCGAACTCGTTTCCGTTCGTGAGTACGCGGACATCGTCGGTGTAATCGAGAAGCATCAGTGCCTCCTTAGCCGCGTAGTTCTCCGATCCCACGACTCCAACGGGCCGGTCGCGGTAGAAGTAGGCGTCACACTCGACACAGTACGAGACTCCCTGTCCCTCATAGTCGTCAACACCTCGTATAGCGGGCGACTTGTAGGAGGCTCCGGTCGCGAGTATTAGACCGCGCGACTCGTACTCGTTGTCGGAGGTCTCGACTACGAAGTTATAGTCGTCGGAGTCGTCTTTTTCTTTCTGAGAGACAGAGACGTGGACAACCTCCTCGTGTCGTATCTCAGCACCGTACTTCGTGGCGTGTTCCTCGCCGAGTGAGACTATCTTCTCGCCGCTGATCCCATCAGGGAATCCATAGAAGTTCTCCATCCAGTCGACACCGCGTGTGGTTCCATCGCCCTTATCGATCACGAGAGTCTCCTGTTCAGCTCGCGCGGTATAGACTGCGGCACTCAGACCCGCGGGTCCGCCTCCGATGATTATTACGTCTTTTGTCTCGGTCATTCCGAGTAAGTATAAGACGTGTCCGAGAAAAGTGTACCGCCGATATAAGACTAGACGGGAGAGATGTCGAGAGTTACCCGACTAAGCCGCGGTGAATGTTATGACGCGGTCGGCTTCGTCGTGTTCCTCGGCTCCGACCTCCACCTCGTCGCCTATCTGAATCTCGTCTCCGTCAGCGTCTCTGAGCTGTCCGGTGAGACGCAGGTCGACGTCATCGAACTCGGCGACTACGACCGTAAACGGCGCGTCGCCCTGGAACATAGGCGTCGGAACATGTATCTGGGTGAAGGTCGCGACCTCGCCCGTCTTCGGAAGCTCCTTCTCGATCACGTGGCGCGACCCGCAGTCGGGACACGCCTTCCTCGGCGGGAGACCCGTTCCGCCGCAGTCCTCACACTCGAGGTATATAGGATCGCCCATCTCAACCATGTCGACGAACTCAGTATACGATGGCATTCTCAGTCCCTCCTGAATATATGTACGGCTGCGCTCGCGACGCTACCACCCGCGTTGTGTGTCAGACCCACCTCGGCGTCTTCCACCTGGTTGGGATGGCGTCCTTCGAGCTGTTTGGTGATGTCGACGACCTGTGCGACTCCGGTGGCTCCGACGGGATGTCCCTTCGCCTTGAGTCCGCCCGAGGTGTTGACGGGAATACGTCCGTCGACGTGTGTCTCGCCCTCGCGCGCGCCCTTCGCGCCCTCTCCTCTCTCGTAGAAGCCGAGCGACTCTATCGCGATTATCTCCGCGATAGTGAAACAGTCGTGAACCTCACAGACATCTACGTCGTCGGGCTCTATTCCCGCCTGTTCGTACGCCTGGTCTGCGGCGATCTCGGCGGCGGGAGTCCTCGATATAGTCGCCCTGTCCTGGAGTGCTATCGCGTCGCTAGAGTGTCCGCTCGCCTCGACAGTGACCTCGGCGTCTATGTCGTTCTCCTTCGCGAACTCCTCGCTGACTATCACGGCGGCACTCGCTCCGTCGGTTATGGGACACGCGTCGTAGAGTCCGAGCGGAGTAGCTATCGTACGCGCGTCGACAACATCGTCGATATCGATCTCCTGGTGGTACTGGGCGATAGGGTTGTTGAGGGCGTTCTTGTGGTTCTTGACAGCGACCTCGGCGAGATCCTCCTTCGTGGTGCCGAACTCCTCCATATGTCTCCTCGCCATCAGAGCATAGAGTCCGGGGAAGGTCAGACCCGTCTGAACCTCGTACTTGTCGTCGGCTGCGACTGCGAGACCGTCTGTAGCCTTCGCAGTGCCGAGTGTGTGCATCGTCTCGGAGCCTCCGACGACTACTGCGTCGTAGAAGCCTCCGGCGACCGCCTTGTACGCCTGAGTGAAGGCGACCCCCGCCGACGCACACGCGCTCTCTATACGTATCGACGCGGCGTCGCGCGCGCCGATGTAGTCCGACATCAGAGGACCCATATGTCCCTGGTGCTCCGAGAACTCGCCGATGAAGTTCGAGAAGTAGACTGCGTCGAGGTCACCCGGCGTAATTCCGGCGTCGTCTACCGCGTCGAGAGCCGCCTCGCTGAAGAGCTCCCGCGCCGACGAGTCGACGTGCTTTCCGAAGTCGGTGCTCGAAACCCCCGCAACCTTAGTTGTCGTCAGATCCTGCGTTTCGTCTGTCAGTTCTGATACCTTTGTTCCCATCTGATCACTCCGATTAAGTTACTTATCGGTGTCTTGAGAAGGTACTTTAGAATAATTAAACCTTAGGAATTCGACGCGAGCCGCCAAAGTACTAAGAGGAAGTAGCGTGTACCTCCGAGACATGACGAACCAAGAGGTCGTCGACCTACTCAAGAAGGCGTATGAGGACGAGATCGAGACAGTGATGAACTACCTCGCCAACTCGATAATACTCGACGGCGTGAGCGCCGAGGAGATAAAGGAGTCACTCAACGCCGACATACAGGAGGAGCTGAACCACGCCGAGATGTTAGGAAGACGTCTCAAGGAGCTAGATGAACGTCCGCCCGCGTCGTATGACTTCGAGGCTCGACAGGAGTCCATGCAGCCTCCCGAGGACTCGACCGACGTCGTGTCGGTAATAGACGGCGTCATAGACGCCGAGAAAGACGCCATAGAGACATACAGGTCGATAATAGAGAAGGCTGACGAGGCGAACGACCCCGTTACTGAAGACCTCGCCGTACAGCTTCTCACCGACGAGGAGTCACACCACGCCGAGTTCAAGAGCTTCCGTAAGGAGTTCGAGTAGTAGTCGTACCATAGACCGTCGTTTCGCGTAACTGAGACACCTGAGACTTTTCTTCGCTCTCCTGACTCCAGTAACAAGCTTAATGTACTGACGAGGCTGTATCTCTACGCGTAACCTAAACACGTTCATTCGGTTTAAGGAGGTCAAAAATGCAGAACTCAGACACAGTCAAGTACTTCATACACGCGAATCTGACAGCAGACGGCGTTGTCGAGAGATCGGACGTCGTGGGAGCGATATTCGGACAGACAGAGGGTCTCTTGGGCGACGAACTAGACCTGCGCGACCTACAGAGGTCGAGTAAGATAAGCAGGATGGAGGTCAACGTCGAGAGCAAGAACGGTCAGTCATACGGCACGATCACCCTCGGAAGTAGCCTCGACAAGGTCAAGACGGCTATACTCGCGGCGTCCCTCGAGACGATAGAACGGATAGGACCGTGTACCGCCGAGATCGAGGTCGAGATGGTCGAGGACATCCGCGCCGCGAAGAGGAAACAGATTGTCGAGAGGTCGAAGTACATACTCACAGAGCTCTTCGACGAGGGCGGCATAGACACCGAGGAGATAATAGACGAGGTCAGGAAGGCGGTCAGAACCGAGGGGATACAGAGATACGCCGGGCTCCCCGCGGGACCCAACGTCGAGAAGAGCGACGCCGTCCTGATAGTCGAGGGACGCGCCGACGTACTCAACCTACTCAAGTACGGCATCAAGAACGCGATAGGAGTTGAGGGTACGAATATACCCGACGAGATAGTGCGTCTCTCGGAGGAGAAGACCGTGACGGCGTTCCTCGACTCCGACAGGGGCGGCGACCTCATACTCAAGGAACTCGATCAGGTCGGAGACGTCGACTACGTCGCACATCCACCTGAAGGTAAATGTGTCGAGGACATGTCACACGACGAGATACGTGAGTCACTCAGAAACAAGGTTCCTCTTGAACTCGCGGTCGACTCCGAGGAGGAGAACCGAAGTTACGACTCGGAAGGGAGCTGTAAGACAGAGACTGCGGAGGGGTCAGACGAGCGAGAGTCGGAGTCCGAGTCGGAGACTGACGGAGAGAGTCCACTTAGGGACAGGATAGAAGCCGTGAAGGGCAACGGCAAGAGCCTTCTCCTCGACTCGGAGTTCGACGAGGTCGAGGAGGTTGACTCGGAGGCACTCGGCGAGAAGCTCGACGAGACGAACGGCGAGGTCGAGAACGTCGTAGTAGACGGCGAGATTACACAGGCGACACTCGACTCGGCGAGCCTAAACGGAGTCGAGACCGTCGCAGGAGAGGAGATTGGACACGTCGTCAAGAAGCCCCTCGATGTCAACGTCGTGACCGAAGCAGAGCTGTAACAATGTTAGACGACAGACTCCGTGAGTTCCTAGACGAGGACTCGACGGGATGGAGAGACGTGAGTAGCTCGGTCGTCAGGGGCGACGCGCGCGCAAGAGTGGTGACGAAAGAAGACGGCGTCGTGGCGGGCTTAGACGAGGCTTCGAGGCTGTTGGGTCTCTTAGACTCAGACTCCGGAGTGGAGGTCGAGACGCGGTTCGAGGACGGTGAGGAGATAGAGGAGGGCGACACCGTCCTCGAAGCCGAGGGCGACGCCACGTCTCTACTAAGAGGAGAACGTCCGTGTCTGAATATACTCGGGAGCATGAGCGGTATCGCTACCGTGACAGCCGACTGTGTCGAGAAGGCGGGCGAAGTTACCGTCGCGGCGACACGTAAGACGACGCCGGGTTACAGGAGTTTCGAGAAGAAGGCGGTACGCGTCGGCGGCGGAGATCCACACAGGTACAGCTTAGACGACGTAGTGATGCTCAAGGAGAACCACATAGAGTTAGAGGGACTCGAAACCGCCTTCGAGAGAGCGAGAGACACAAAGAGCTTTACCTCGAAGATAGAGGTCGAAGCCGAGACTGTCGAGACCGCGGTAGAAGCCGCCGAACTCGGTGCCGACATCGTCCTACTCGACAATATGTCGCCGTCGGAGGTCGAGAGCTGCGTAGACGAACTCGGAGATTACGACGTCGTAGTAGAGGCGTCGGGCGGTATAACGCCCGAGAACGTCGGCGAGTACGCCGGTACGGGAGTCGACGTCGTCTCTATGGGGAGCCTGATACACTCGTCCGACTGGCTCGACTACAGTATGAGAATCGAGAAGTAGAGTGAAGTGGAGTAGAGTAGAGTAGAGTAGTCAGCCGAGTCCCTTAATCCCTGAGAGCGTCTTCCTTCTCGGTCTTTTCGAGTGTGTCGTCTTCGAGCGACGTAGCGACTGCGGCGGGCTTGTAGAACTCCTCTCCGAATCCCTCGACAGACGACTTGACGTGTCTCTGCATCACGCGTCTCTCGGCGGGAACCTCTCCGTAGACTACCTCGTCCTCCACAAGGTCGTAGACCGGAATCGAGGGGTTGAGAAGAGTGTTCTCGGCTATCACGGAGTCCTCGCCGACGACGAAGCCGCTGGTTATACGTGCTCCCGCGCCTATCGAGACGCCGTCTTCGACTACGACGGGGGCGTCCTCTACGGGTTCGAGGACTCCACCGATAAGTGTGTTAGCACCTATCTTGACGTTGTCGCCTATCTGTGCACACGACCCCACGGTGTCGCACGAGTCGACGAGGGTTCCGTCACCGACGTGTGCGCCGACGTTGACGAAGCTCGGCGACATCATTATGACAGAGTCGCCGACGTAGGCACCGTCCCTCACTACTGTACCGTCGGGGGTGTTTCTCGTGCCCTTTTCGAGGAACTCCGAGGTGTCCTTTAGCTCGAACTTGTCGTGGTAGGTGACGTCGCCGTACTCCAACTCCCTGTTGTCGCGCTCCGAGAAGTTGAGGAGTATGCCCTTCTTGACCCACTCGTTGGCGACCCAGTCGCCGTCGACCTTCTCCGCCGCTCTAACCTCACCGGAGTTTAGGGCGTCCAGGAAGTCGTCGAGTAGGTCGGTGTCGGCTTCGTCTTCGTCCCACGCCTCGTTGATATCTGATTCGAGTGTCGACATACAGGGACTGGGTGTCGGAGAGGTATATTAGTTGTTTTTGGCGGTTGCGATCCGACCTCGGCAGATATATTACGTCCGACGACGAGCCAAGTAACGTGATAGGAGTCGACGAGGCAGGCAAGGGACCCGTCTTGGGTAGTATGTTCGTCGCCGGAGTCAGGACGCCCGGAGACGGTCTCGACTTCGAGGTTCGTGACTCTAAGAAGCTCTCAGAACCGAGGAGGCGCGAGATATACAGTAGGCTGACCGAGTACGACTACTCCGTAGTCGAGGTAACGCCTCAGAAGATAGACGAGTACGTCGACGAAGGAGGTATGAACCGTCTCGTCGTCAAGGCACAGTCGGAGGCTGTACGTCGCTTAGACCCCGACGACGGAGAGGAGATAGTCGTCGACGCGAGCGACACGTCGGCGGAGAGGTTCGGGAGACGTGTCTCAGAGGAAACAGGCTACGAAGTCACAGCAGAACACGGCGCGGACGAGAGCTACGACGCCGTCGCGGGAGCGTCTGTTATAGCGAAGGTAGAACGCGACTCACACGTCGAGAGTCTCGGGGAGGTCGGAAGCGGCTATCCGTCGGACTCTAAGACAGTCGAGTACCTGAGGGAGTACGTCGAGGAGAACCGTGGTCTTCCGGGTTTCGCGCGTGAGTCTTGGAGCACAGCCGAACGTATACTCGACGAGGCGAAGCAGTCGGGGATAGACGACTTCTGACGGAGTCGGAAGAAGAAAGTACGTCACAGCGTCAGTCTTATGGCTTCGGGTCTTATATACACGTCTAATATGAATATGGAGATCAACAGGGGAATGTCGAGACGTGGCTTCTTAGTCTCGTCGTTAGCCGTAGCTTCGACAGCCGGATGTCTGGGTGCTGGGGGGAACAGTCAAGCCTCGGGACCGAGTCAGGTAGACGGTGAACCTACTAAGGGCGACGAGGACGCGCCGGTGACCGTCGTCGAGTACTTCGACTTCTCGTGTTCCCACTGCCGCAGCTTCCACGAAGAGACTATGCCGGCACTCGAAAGTCGGTACATAGAGACGGGCGATGTGAAGTTCGTCCACCGCAACTTTCCCGTGCCTGTCGACGACTGGTCACAGACGACCGCGATAGCAGGCGAGGCGGTCTATGTACTCGGAGGCGACGACGCCTACTGGGAGTACGTCGACAGGATCTTCGCACGTCAGGGGAATATGTCGATGGAGTACATAGAGACTGCGGCGGACGAGGTGGGTGTCGACGGCTCGGAGGTCAGATCCGCAGTAGAAAGCGAGGAGTATCTACCCGAGGTCAACGCCGACAGGAAGAGCGGCGAGGAGAGAGGCGTATCGGGGACACCTGCCGTATTCGTCAACGGAGAACAGGTGAAAGAAGGACTCGCATCGGCGATAGAGTCGGAGATGTAGTTTATTTCTCGGTTACGAGAACTCGGAGTATAGATCCGTACGCGGGTCGGGTTATGAGAATCCCTATGAGGACTCCGACTATCGTGACTATGGCGAATCCCGTGAGTCTTCCGAGTCCAAGGAAGGCAAGCGGGAGCATCGCTCCGATAGTCGTCGCCGCAGCCATTCCTATTATGATGAAGGCTTTCTTTATACGTTTCTTGTAGAGGTTCGAGCTACTCACTCCGCCCTCGTGGAGAACCTCGTCGGTGATTATGACGAGGTCGTCGACTCCCGTGCCTATGACGGCTATGAGCCCGGCTATGTGTGAGAGATCGAGGCTGAGACCGAATCCAGCGGCAAATCCGAGGAGGGCAACGACCTCGGCAAGTCCCGTGAGAGCCATTGGAACTGCTACACGTAGGTCTCTGTACCTCCAGTAGATAGTGGCTCCGACTACTATTACGGCGAAGATGCCTATGAGGAGCGAGTAGGTCTTGAACCGCGATCCCTGAGAGGCACTTATAGAGGTCGACGAAGCTATCTCGACCTGTGTCGGAAGAGCACCCGACCTGAGCGAGACACTGACTCTCTGTGCCTGCTGTTCGGTCATACCGGTGACCTGGAGACCGCCTCCCTGCCATCTCCCCGACTCTATGTCAGACGCGAGCGTCGGGTTGAGGGGTCCTCTGAAGACCTCGTCGTCGTTGAAGTACATCACGAGTGGATGCGCGCTGGGGTTAGTCGTGGCGTTGACATCAATTACAGTACTTCTGAACTGTTCAACGCCCGAGTCGGTGAGGCTGAAAGCGACGCTGTAGGTGTCGCCTCCCTGCTGTGACGGACGGGGTCTCGAAACACTTCCCCTCTCGACTGCGTCTCCGAAGAGGACATGTCTCGTCTGGTTGCCCTGTTCGACGACCCTTATCTCGAACCGTCCCTGCTGGGCGATTATAGACGAGGCGTTCTCCTGTATTCCGGGAAGCTCGACGACTATGAAGTTCTGGTTGGTTATGGGGTTCGACTGCTGGAAGACACGCACACCCGAGAGCTGTCCGACCTGTGGCGTGTTCTCTATACGTGTCTGTAACGAGTTACGTAGCTCCTCAAGGGTTGCGGGCGTAACCCCTTCGTCTATCGACTCAACCGTCAAGCCGTGGGATTCGAGGGCTGTACGTATCTCGGCGTCGGTCGCGTTTCCTCTTATCTCGACTATTCCGTCGTTCGAGTAGACCTTCGTACGTACACCGAGGCTCTGTGTGAGTTCGGACTGTAGCTCCGCGGGGTCCGTGTCTCCGAGTCCCGAGACCTGAGCCGTGGTTCCGACGGGCTCAAGCTGCATACGTGTTCCTCCGTCGAGCTGGAGTCCGAACTTGAGTGAGGTCGTGCCCTCAGTATCACCCGTGGGAGCTATCGCAACGACCGATAGAACCATCACGACTATGAGGAGGACGACCCTCCAGTCCTTCAGAAGTCCCTTTAGATCCGACATCACGCACCACCTCTCGAATTCGACGCCTTACCTCTCCTGTCGACTACCTCCCATCTCAGTAGGCTGACGTTCATCATGTAGGTATTGATTATGTCGACTCCGAGTCCGACGAAGAGTATCACTCCTATGTCACGCAGGACGAATATTGACGCGAGATGTGAGACGACAGCCATAGCGAACATCGCCGCCATCGACGTCGTCGTCATGGTTATACCCGTCTCCATAGCCTTCTCGACGTTTTCGTGGAACTCACTTCTCCTTCCCTTGAGGACGCTCCGTGTGAGAAGTATGTCGGAGTCTATGCTGTATCCTATGAGTAGGAGGAGAGCGGGTATCGTCGCGAGAGACAGGTCGATTCCGAGGAGATTCATCACGCCTATCGGAACCACCATGTCGCTGAAAGCACTCAGGACGACAGCGAGAGATGGTACGACTGTCCTGAAGAAGGCGAATATTATGATACTCATCACGGCGAACGCAAAGACAACAGCGCTGATTCCCTGTGTCTGTAACGAAGCGCCGTAGGTCGGACTTATCTGGCTGACTGAGTTGTCGGCGTAGCTCGAAGCTACGTTCCTGAGCTGACTCATCTCGTCTTCAGACAACGGCTGGTAAGACAGTATGTATCCCGTACGTGTCGACTGAACCGACTCGGGTGTAGCCACCGACGAGAAGTCGGATCGAACCTGATCCATCGGTGCGTCCGTCGTGACCTGTACCGTCACGCCTCCGGTGAACTCCTGTCCGAGATGTGCTGGGGTTCCCGTGAGAGCCATAGTCGCACCTATGATTACGAAGGTGGCGAGGAGTATCCCCGCGGGAACCGCAAGGAGTTGGCGGTTTGTGTAGTCGGTGTAGTCGACGTTCTCGACACTAAACATCGGATACAAGAAGTGGCGAGAATTAAGTTAAGGCTTCTTATTTGTCAGAGAGAGATATGATCGACATCGTCGGAGTCGTCATCGGAGTCGTCGTCCGGCGGAGTCGGCGACGGAGACTGATGAGAGCCGGTCTCGAAGGGCTGTGTCTCAGGCTTGGGCTGTGACTCGGTTCCGCTTCCTCTTCCAGTGTTCTCCATTCCGAGCATCTCACCCGCGTCTGGACTGATACCGACGTTTACCTCCTCGTCGACACTGTCGGAGACTACCTGTACGTTCTGAGCGAGTACCTCAAGTATGTCATCGAGGTTGACGTAGGCGTAGTACTGCCCATCGTCGTTCTCCATAGTAAGCTGTGTGTCTGTCACAACGGGCTGACCGTTCTCCATGAATGCGACGTTTACAGGGAGGTCGCCCCCTTCATCTTCCTCGCCGAGCATCGTCACAGTCACCTCGTCTATACCTATGACCTCACCGTGTCTTTCGAGGACATCCGCGAGTTCGACCATGTCATACGTCACGGCGTTCTTGGTCTCGTCGTCGTGTTCCCCCGTGTAACACCCCTCACAGACCTGAAGATCGATGCGCATACCCGATCTTCGTGTTTCGAGTCCTTCGGTATTTCGGTCTCACACAGTCACGCCGGAGAGACAGTGAAAAAGAGTATGTTGTGTATGCCGGGTCCGAGACCGAGCGCGGCGACGACAGCGAGTATTAGTCTTCCCTCAGAGGGTCTCTCGTCGACATACTCGGTGAAGCCGACTACGACACCGACGGCGACTGCGACCTTGAGTAATACGAAGAGCCACGTCCCTCCAAACGAGGGTGTTAGATGGTAGCCGATCCCTATTACTACACGTGAGAGGGGGGTCTCCTCGTTGAATCCGAGGAGGTCGATTCCGACAGCCGTCGAGACACCGTCTAAGACGTGACCGAGGACGACGGCGAGACCCACGTATCCCGTCGTCTCGGCTGCGTCGGGCTGGAGACGTGAAATCCCGAGCCAGACGCCGGCTGTCAGAGCCGCTGTGGCTACGACGCCCGCGAGAGGAGCGGCTGTATGTACAGTGTCACGTAGGAGGTAGAGTGAGGAAATCGCGGGGGCTATAACGAGAAGACCGACCCCACCGAGTACTGTGTCGGATCTGTCGTAACGCAGCGAGAGTAACCAGACTGCCGCCGCCGCGACGAAGGTCGTGAGGTAGACAGCGGGGGTGCCAAACAGGGGCTCTACCGACGGGGGGAAGACCTCGACCCTGTGACCGACACGGAGTACGCCGCCGAGCCCTACCCAAGGCAGGAGTCCGACGACTGTCGACGTTTCGACAGTTGGCTTCGTGCGTAAGAGGAAGTAGACCGCGAGGGCTACTCCTAAGACGAGAGGTATCAGGTAATCGACCGGCGGGAGACGGAATCCGTGAGGGAGCATTAACTAAGGTAACAGGAATACGCCCTCTTCGGTCGTAACAGCTTCGACTTCGTCTCCGGGCTCACGCACGAAGTCGGGCTTGCGGAGTGTGACAGTCTCGTAGGTCTCGGGGTCGAGAACCCGTATCTCGTCGTCGGTGTCGTCTACTACGACCGTCTCCGACGAGTCGTCGGTGTCGCCTATCTTCTCGGCGTCGTCGAAAGAAGACGTTCTTATCTCGTCTCCGGTTTCGAGGTCGAGTGCCTTCTCTACGTCTCCCTTACCGGTTGCGTTGTGTGTCACTAATACGGGACGTTGACGGTCTTCACCGGACTCGGAGAGTAGAAGAAGGTCTCCTTCCCTGAACTCAGGGAGACGCACCGAGTAGGTAACGCGGTATAGCTCGTCGCCGTCCTTCTCGCCGACGAGTGTAGCCGAGTCGGAGTAAGAGCCCCCGAACTCCTCGACTGTCTGTCGTGCGGTCTGGAGACCCGCCTTGTTGGTACTCAGATAGATGTCGATCCCGTCGTCTACGTCCTTAACATCGGTCACGAATGTATCACGGTCGTCTAAGTCGTCTCCCGCGATCCCGTAAGCTATCTCCTTAGCCGTGTGTAACTCGTCGTCTGTCGGGAGACGGTTCTCGCCACGTATCTGGACTATGCTCTCGTAGTAGCCTCCTGAGATACGCGCACACGTCGGACACGTCTCACGCGATACGTTGACCGAGGTCTTGAACTCCTCGTGTACGGGATAGCCGCGGACTTCAGCCGAGAAGGAGACGTAGATATGGTAGACGTCGGGGTCAACCCTCTCGGCACTTAGGTCGACGCGCGGAGTCTCCGCCTCAACGTGTGCCCGAAGAGAGCTCTGGAGCCTCTCGACGGCGAGTTCGTGCTCCTCGGAGACGTCGCCCTCCTCGGACGTCCAGTCGCCGTCGTCGACGAAGGAGCCGCAGACAGAACAGACCCGAAGTTCGAGGTTCTCTGGAGCCTCGACGGGGTCGACCGAGTCGGCATAGCACGCGTCACACAGAAGTTCGTCGGGGTCGGTCTCTTCCCCGCACTCGGGACAGAAAGCCGAAGACATACTCCAGAGTAAGCCGTGGTCGAATTTAAGCGTGGCGACGTTTCGCGGAGACGACTCTCATACGGCGCCGAGTCTCACGGTCAGCTCCGGTTAGACTTATGCCTTTAGACGACGTATCCCCGTCAAAGATGGACTGGAAAACAGACTGGAGTCTCAGACTGAGGATGCTCTTCACGATGGGGCTCCTCGGTATACTCTACCTCGTCTTCATAGGCGTACTCGCCGCAAACGGCGTGGGATTCGTGGGTATCACCGTGGTGATGGGTCTCTTCATGCTGGGACAGTACTTCTACAGCGACAAGATCGCCCTCTACGGAGCGGGTGCTACGAAGGTCGAGAGGGAAGAAGCACCCGAGCTTCACGAGATGGTAGACCGTCTGTCACAGCAGGCGGACGTTCCTAAGCCCGATGTCGCTGTGATCGACTCAAAGGTTCCGAACGCCTTCGCTACGGGACGGTCGCCGAAGCACTCGACCGTAGCCGTCACCACGGGTCTGATGAACACGCTCGACTCCGACGAGATAAATGGAGTCCTCGCACACGAACTCTCACACGTCAAGAACAGAGACGTCGCAGTGATGACGATTGCGTCGTTCATATCCACACTCGCGTTCATGGTCGTGAGATGGTCACCGTTCATGGCGATGGGACGTGACAACAGGCAGAACGGCGGCGGTATCATGGTCGCACTCGTGGCGTCGGTCGTCGTCTGGATCGTGAGCACGCTTCTCCTGAGGGCTCTCTCACGTTACCGTGAGTTCGCCGCCGACAGGGGAGCCGCGAGAATAACAGGGTCTCCGTCGGCACTCGCGAGTGCTCTGATGAAGATAGACGGACGTATGGACAGGGTGCCAGAGAGAGACCTGAGACAGGAGGAGAGTTCGATGAACGCCTTCTACATAATCCCGGTGAAGACGGGAATAATCTCACGTCTCCTCAGCACACATCCGCCGACAGAAAAGAGGATAGAACGGCTCAGGGAACTCGAGTCCCAGATGTAAAGAATGTCTCTGTTCAGCAGACTCCGTAACGTAGTCGACACAGCACTCGGTGAGGGCGTCTCTAACGAGGCAGACCCCGAGGATCTCTTCGAGATATCTACGGCACATCTAACACTCGAAGCCGAGGGATACGGGTCGAACTCGCAGGCTGCGTTGTGTTTCAACACAGTAGACTCGGCGGAGTTCGACAGTCTCGTAGAAGAGATACGGGATCTTCTCGAAGTCTCGGAGGACGAGACGGGGACTACACACGAGACGGTCGAGGACTCGTATGGCTACACGTGGATCACAGTCGAGGACGACGACTTCGAGGATCTCGTGACTGCGGTACATATGGCGACCGACACTATTGTCGAGAGAGGCTACTCGGAGCATCTCCTGTGTGGGGTCTTCGGCTTCACGGGGAGAGATGGCGAGGATATCTACTGGATATACAGCTTCAACACGGGAAGCTGGTACCCGTTCGCTCCCGAGGACGAGAGATCGAAGGAACGTGACACAGCAGCCGAGTTCAGTGTCACGACTGTCGTCGAAGGCGAGATGGAGATCGAGGACGACGAGACTCAGTGGTACCCCGTCTGGGGAGTGCCTTTCTGAGACTCTAAGCTGAGGAGACAACACACTACAAAGATTTAACCGATCTCGTGACCAACTCAGAAGTATGAGTACGACAGGAGAGGAGCTCGAAGAGCTTTCGGGAGTGGGCTCCAAGACCGCAGACAAGCTTATCGACGCAGGGTTCAACACAGTCAAGTCGATAGCAGTCGCGGACCCGGGAGAGATATCGGAGAAGACGAGCATAGGCGACTCGACGGCGTCGAAGATCATAAACAGCGCGCGCGACGAGGCGGAGATAGGCGGCTTCGAGACGGGGAGTCAGGTCTTCGAGAGAAGAAAGGACATCTCGAAGCTCGGGACTCTCGTACCCGAGATAGACGACCTCCTCGGAAACGGGATAGAGACACAGTCGATCACAGAGATCTACGGCGAGTTCGGTAGTGGAAAGAGTCAGTTCACCCACCAGCTCTCGGTCAACGTCCAGCTTCCCGAGGAACACGGAGGTCTCGAAGGGAGCACCGTCTTCATAGACACAGAGGACACATTCAGACCCGAGAGAATCTCACAGATGGTGAAGGGTCTCGACGACGAGATACTCGAAGACGTCTTGGAGAGAGAGGGTATCGAGGGCGACGTAGACGACGAGGACGCACTCGACGAACTCGTCGACATATTCCTCGACAACATACACGTCGCTAAGGCATTCAACTCCGACCACCAGATACTCCTCGCCGAGAAGGCTCAGGAGATAGGTGACGAGAAGAAGGAGACCGACAAGCCCGTGAGACTCCTCGCGGTCGACTCACTGACCGCACATTTCAGAGCCGAGTACGTCGGCAGGGGCAACCTCGCCGACAGACAGCAGAAGCTCAACAAACACATGCACGACATACTCAGGTTCGCCGACCTCTACAACTCCGCGGCTGTCGTGACGAACCAGGTTCAGTCGAATCCCGACGCCTACTTCGGAGACCCGACAAAGCCCGTCGGAGGAAACATACTCGGACACACCTCGACATTCCGTGTCTACATAAAGAAGAGCAAGGACAACAAGAGAATAATAAAGCTCGTAGACGCTCCGAATCTGCCCAACGGCGAGGGCATCCTCAGGATAAAGGAAGAAGGTCTCAAGCCCGAGTAGTAAACGGGAGAAGAAGGCAGAAGGACAGATGAGTCGACCCTTAGTTTTAGACGTAGACGGAACGCTCACACGACGAGACGCATCGCTCGACCCGCGTGTCTTCGATCCTCTGAGAGACTGGGAAGAGCCGGTCGTCATAGCCACGGGGAAAGTCCTCGCACACGCGAACGCAGTATGCCGTTTCATAGGCATAGACGACCACGTCATAGCCGAGAACGGCGGAATAGTCTACAGCGACGACAGAGTCGAGATAAACGGCGACGGCGAGGCGGCGCGACGTGTCGCAGAAGATCTCGCTGAGGAAGGGCACGGCTTAGGATGGGGTAACTTCGACCTCGTCAACCGGTGGAGAGAGACCGAGATAGCCGTGAGCCGCGAGGTCTCGCTCGACGCAGTCAAGGAGATAGCCGAGAGACACGGCTTGGAGGTCTACGACACAAAGTACGCCTACCACGTCAAGTCGCCCGACGTCGACAAGGGGAAGGGTCTCGTAACAGTCTCGGATATAATGGGACGAGACCCCGGGGAGTTCGTCGCAGTCGGTGACTCGGAGAACGACGTCCCGACATTCGAGGTCGTAGGAGAGTCGTACGCGGTATCGAACGCCGACGAGAGGGCTCTCGAAGCCGCCGACGACGTCACAGAGGAGAGCTACGCCGACGGTCTTCTCGAAGTTCTCGACGGTGTACGTTAAGTTAGAACGGCGAACCCACGAATCCGCCGTCGACCTGTATAGAAGCCCCTGTTATGTACGACGCCCTCTCGCTCGCTAGGAAGGCGACGAGGTCGGCGAACTCGTCGGGATCGGCGAGACGTCCCGCGGGTATCTCTTCGGCGACCTCATCGAGTCTCTCTTCTAAGCTTATTCCGCGTTCGTCAGCCTGTCCCTCGAAGAGGTCTTCCATCCTGTCGGTGAGTGTGTAGCCAGGCATCGCGGAGTTGACCGTCACGCCGTCTCCGGCGTACTCGTTCGAGAGCGTCTTTGAGAGTCCGGTGACCCCCGCACGGATCGAGTTCGAGAGGACGAGTCCGGGTAGGGGCTCCTTCACGGAGAGGCTGGTTATGAATACGACACGTCCCCAGCCGTCTTCCGCCATCTCGGGGACTGTCTCACGCGCGAGACGGACACTCGACAGGAGGTTTAGCTCGAACGCCGACTTCCAGTCTTCGTCTGTGAACTCCTCGAACTCTCCCGACGGAGGACCGCCGGCGTTGGGGACAGTTATGTCTATCTTGCCGAAGGCATCGCGCGTCTCGTCGACGAGTCTCTGTATGTCGTCGGGGTCGGTGACGTCGGCGGGTACGGCGAGTACGTCGGCACCTGTCTCCTCACGTATCTCGTCTGCTGTCGATTTTAGCTCCCTTTCGTCGCGCGCACAGATAGCTACGTTCGCGCCCTCACGCGCGAGATGTTCGGCACACGCTTTTCCGAGACCACGGCTCGACGCCGCGACTACGGCGGTTCTGTCTTGAATTCCGAGATCCATACTCGGTCTAAAGCTGAGACGTACGAAAGAGTTTATATCGACCGTGGCTTAGAAGACAGTCGTGTACTCAGTAGTCGGATGCTCGAACTGTGAGAGCGTCAAGATAGTCGAGGGCAGACCCAAGACGACGACGTGTCACAGCTGTGGAAAGACGTTGAAGTTCGACCGTCTCAGGGTCTTCCACGAGACAGACGACCTCGAAGAGGCAAAGGAAGCGAGGTCACTGATGCTCGCAAAGAGGAACGACATGGAGACACTCTACAACGGCTTGATGGAGGAGGATGTCCTCAACACGAAAGTCGAAGAGAGTTTTGGAGAGGACGAACTTCTCGAAGAGAAGGGTGTCGACGCCGAAGAGATTAAGGAGGCAGGAGAGAGGAAGTCATCGAAGTCAGGTGGGTCGAAGCCACAGAAGAGAATAGTGATGGACGGAGTCGAGAACCTCGACGAGCCGACAGACGAGGACGTCATCGAGTACGCGAGACAGAGAGGGGTCGACGAGAAGAAGACCGAGGAGATCATAGACTCAATGTGTATCGAGGGCGAGGCGATGAGACAGAGGGACGGTACTGTTCGTCTCGTCTGACCGATTCGACGCGAATTCAGTCCGAGTCTATCTGGTCTTGATCTTGGATTTACTTTGTGCTCGCCCTATCTGAATTGACAAACACTATAATTAAGGGATTCTCTACCGTATGGTATAGCAATGAGAACCTTATCTGTCATAAAGGCGGACATAGGCAGCAACGCGGGACACTGGAAGCCGACCGAGGGCGTCGTCGACGCAGTCGAGGAGACTCTCGAATCCGAGGGTAACTTCCTCGATGACTACCAGATCTTCACAGTCGGAGACGACATAGACATACTCATGAGCCACGAGGAGGGTGAGGACTCCGATGAGGTTCACGAGCTCGCGTGGGACGCATTCGAGGAGGGTACCGACGTAGCGAAGGAAGAGGGTCTCTACGGAGCGGGGCAGGATCTCCTCAAGGACGCATTCTCGGGGAACGTACGTGGACTCGGACCCGGAGTCGCCGAGATGGAGTTCGAGGAGCGTGAGGCAGAGCCCTTCCTCTTCTTCGGAGCCGACAAGACTGAGCCCGGCGCGTTCAACCAGCCGATGTACACCGTCTTCGCCGACGCACGCGTGACACCCGGCTTAGTCCTCAAGGACACTATACACGAGGGATTCGAGTTCGAGATAATGGATCTCGAACACACGGGAGACGGCGAGAAGACAGTACGTCTCAGGACGCCCGAGGACACCTGGAAGATAGTCAGTCTCTTCATGGAGCCACACAGATTCGGTATCAAGAAGATATACTCACGTCACACAGAGGAGCCCGCGGCTTCTGTCTCGACACAGAAGCTCAGAAACGTAGCAGGAGAGTACGTCGGAAAGGACGACCCCGTCGCACTCGTGAGAACCCAGTCTGACTACCCGTCGCCGGGTGAGGTTCTCCATCCCTTCGGAAACCCGCCATTCGTAGCGGGATCGATGAGAGGGTCACACAACTCTATATTCTACCCCGCGAAGAGCGACCAGACCGAGTTCCCGTCTTACTTCGACGGACCTCCGATAGTCAAGGCTGCGGGAATGGTAGTTGAGGACGGCAAGTTCTCGGAGCCGATGTACCCGTTCGACTTCTCGTTCTGGGACTCGGTGAGGGACGAGACGAGCGAGCTCTTCAGGAAGTTCAGGGAGAAACAGGGAAGCTTCGGTCTCGGAACAGTCGAGGCGTCGGAGCTTGAGTACGGCGGAAGAAACGACGTACTCGGCGGGATGGAAGACGACTGGAAGATAGAGTAGATTAGAGTAGAAATTGGAGGAGTAGAGTAGGTAGTAGAAGAAAGAAGACTAAACTACTTCTATCTCTCTTCTATGGGGACGTACTCCTTGTCTCTCTCGCCCTTGTAGTCTGCCCTCGGACGTATGAGACGGTTGTCCTCCTTCTGTTCGAGAACCTGAGCCATCCAGCCCGCGATACGTCCCATCGCGAACATCGGCGTGAAGAGGTTCGTGGGGACTCCAAGACATCTGTAGGTGCTCGCGGAGTAGAAGTCGACGTTGGGGGCGATTCCCTTCTCCGACTCCATGTACTCCTGTATCTGTGTCGACATCCCGTAGTAGTCACGTCCGTCCCACGACTCGGAGAGACGTCGTGAGGTCTCCTTGAGGACGACAGCGCGCGGATCCATGGTCTGGTAGACACGGTGTCCGAATCCGGGGACGCGCTCGCCGTTGTCGAGCATCGTCTCGACGTGTTCGACGGGGTCGCCTTCTATCGATTCGAGCATCTCCATCACGTCCTGGTTCGCGCCTCCGTGTCTGTACCCCTTGAGTGCCGAGATCGCACCGACTATTGCGGAGTAGGGGTCAGAGCCCGTCGAGGTTATGACGCGCGACGTAAAGGTCGAGGCATTCATTCCGTGGTCAGCGTGGAGGACGAGTGCGGCATCGAGTACCTCGACGCGGTCTTCGGAGGGCTCGTCTTTGTCGCCGTCGAGCATGTAGAGGAAGTTGGCGGAGTGGTCGAGGTCGTCTCGGGGCTCAACGGTGTCGAGTCCACGGCTGAGACGGTCGTAGTTGGCTATTATAGTAGGTATCTTCGCCACGAGCGACTTACCGAGTTCGAGGAACTCGTCGCGCGACGCCTCGGAGGTGTCTACGGAGAACTCCGCCGACGCAGGCAGCGACGACACAGCCGTCCTCAGAACCTCCATCGGGTTTCCGTCCTCGGATATGAGTTCGAGTATCTGTACTGTCTCGTCCGACAGACCACGTCTCCCGACGAGATCCGACTTGAACTCTTCGAGCTCTTCGGAGGTCGGAAGCTCGCCGAACCAGAGAAGATAGACCACCTCCTCGTAGGTCGATCTCTCGGCGAGATCCTGAACGTCGTAGCCCCTGTATATCAGCTCGGGCTTCTCACCGTCGATGTAGGTTATAGTAGAGTCGGCTACGACGATGTTGTCAAGACCCACCCGTTTTACGGGCTCGTTCTCTAACATGATTACTACCTACACCCAAGTTCGAACACAGATAATAAAAACTGTTCGTTAGAACTGTCTTAGTGTAACTTCGAGGCTGTTGAGATCTATTATGGGTGCGATGCCGGGATCGGGCTGTATGTTCATAGACTTCTGGTACTCGGTCTGTCCCTGCCAAGCCCCCGAGTTGAGGAGGGTGACGGAGTTGTATCTGTCGACCCCAACCGTGTGAACGTGTCCTGCGTGGAGTATGTCGGGTATCTCGTCTATAACGAGGTGATCCGTAGTTTCGGGAGAGAGACGGACATCGCCGTACATAGGAGCAAGATGCCTCTTCTTTATGATGGGGATCATCGCAGTCTCGGGACTCTCTATCTCCGCCCCGGGTGTCTTCTCGACAAAGGGATTGAGCGACATACCGTGGTACATCAGCACCTTGACGCCTTCGAGGTCGACGGTCGATGGGTTTCCGTAGAACTCGACGTTTTCGGCGAAGGGCTCTCTGAACTCGTCGGGAAGAGCGGGCTGAGGCTCGGCGAGACGGACTGAGTCGTGGTTTCCGGGTATCGTAATTACGTCTATGTCATCGGGTATCTGACGGAGACCGTCGGCACAGTCCTCGTACTGTTCGTAGAGATCGACCGTAGTTAGCTCGTCGTCCTGTCCCGGGTAGACTCCGACGCCCTCGACGAGGTCTCCCGCTACGAGTACGTACTCAATCTCGGGCTGAGAATGTAGCCAGTCGGTGAATGCGTCCCACTTGTCGCGGAGGAAGGCATCGGAGCCGAAATGTATGTCACTGATGAGTGCAGCCTTGACGTCTCTGTCGAGGTCGGCTGTGTTGGGCTGTCGTCTCGGCGGAACGTCGGGGTAATGGAGAGAGTCAGCGAAGACAATTCCGGCGTCATCGGAGAGACGTCCCCTGACCCCCACGACCTCGTCGACCACAAGACTCTGAGCCTCGTCGGAGAGGTCGTCTGAGAGAAGGACTCGCATCTCGCCCGTGGTGTCTTCGATTATTACGAGTGTGTTCCCGGACGACGTCGAACGTATGTCGTTGACCATCCCGACTAGTTCGACCTCGTCGCCGCCGCCCCCACGCGACGACAGCGACTCGACAGTCCGGGGCGAGAGACGTTTTCTGAGAATCCCCGAGAGCTTCTCGTAACGGTCACGGAAGAGACCCACGAAGTCGTCGATCTCACCCGTCGTCGTAGAGTTGCCGGTTATGGTGTCTTCGACAGAGACATGTCTCTCGGAGTCGGGTCTCCGGGAGACAGTGCTCGTCGACCGAGACGAGGTGGTGTCGTCGTCACGGCTCGGTGGGGAGACGCCGTGGGTCGCTTCTCCAGACGAAACAGAGGGGTCGTGTGAGGACGTACCAGTACCAGTACCAGTACCATTGAGGTCGGCGACGTGGTGGGCAGTGACGACGGGACCGTCTACTCTCGACGAGAGACGCTCAACCGTCTCGTGGGGCGAGTCGGACTCCGCAATAGCCTTGAGGGCGTCGGGTGTCGCGTTGAAACCCCTGCGGGCGAGGGACTCGACAATCTCGGTGTTGAGAGATCTGTCAGCGTCCGACCCAGAGCCGGAGTTTTGCATGTGGATGGGATAGGTAACGACCGGGGCATATACCTTATGAACGAGTGGAAACAGTAATATGGAGCTATTACTTACGTCGTATATGGACGAAAGGTGGATAGAGAAGGTGAAGAAGGCTCGGAGGACGGAGACGGGAAAGGTCGTCGAGGACTTTCTGACATCCGCGGTAGCCGTAGTCGGAATAGCGGCTGTTCTGTGGGCTGTCGCTGGAATCTGGCCTCCTCTCGTCGCAGTTGAGAGCGGAAGTATGGAACCACATATGCATAGGGGAGACCTGATATACCTCGTAGACAACTCGAAGTTCGTCCCCGACAACGCTGACGCAGTAAACGGAGTCGTGACCTACTCCGAGGGTAAAGAGTCAAGGTACAAGAGCTTCGGAAACTACGGCGACGTCATAGTCTACCAGCCCAACGGGAGAGTCGGGGCGACACCCATTATTCACAGGGCGATGAAGTACGTCGAAAAAGGAGAGAGGTGGGAGGGTGCGAACGGAGTACATATAGCACAGCACTCGGGCTTCGTGACTAAGGGAGACAACAACAGACTCTACGACCAGGAGGCGGGAATAAGCAGAGTCGTAAAGCCCGACTGGGTCGTAGGGAAAGCGAAGGTCAGGGTACCATACCTCGGCAGGATACGTCTTCTCTTAGGATCGATCAGTCATCCAGACGTGACTGTGCCGACGTCGACACCTCGCTGAGAGATCCAAGGCGCGAGTCCTCGAGTATTACCTTCTTTGTCTCCTCCCTCGGAACGCTGAGCGAAATCTCCTTACTCCTGCCGTAACGTCCCTTCGAGACGACGACTGCGTTTACTATTCCTAGCATGTCGAGTTCGCTTATGAGGTCGGTGACACGTCTCTGAGTCAGGACATCCATCTCCATCTGGTTCGAGACACGTTTATAGGTATTGTAGACCTCGCCGGTGTTCATCTTCTCGGAGCCCTCCTCAGCGAGCGAGATTATGCTGAAGAGGACGAGCTTCGACTGTGTCGGAAGTGTCTGGACGACCTCGACGATTCGGTTTAGCTCGATCTTCCCCTGTGCCTCTCTGACGTGATCCTCATTGACTATCTCCGCCTTGGCGCGTTCGGCGAGCTCTCCTGCAGTACGTAGGAGGTCGAGTGCACGTCTCGCGTCGCCGTGTTCCTTCGCTGCGAATGCGGCACACAGAGGTATCACGTCGTCGGTGAGTGAGTCGGGCTTGAAAGCGATCTCGGCGCGCTGTTCGAGTATGTCACGGAGCTGGTTGGCATTGTAAGGCGGGAAGACTATCTCCTCCTCGCCGAGCGACGACTTGACGCGCGGGTCGAGAAGCTCGGTGAACTGTATGTCGTTCGAGATTCCCATTATCGAGACGCGTGCATTTTCGAGATCGGCATTCATACGTGAGAGGTTGTAGAGAGTGTCGTCGCCGCTCTTCTCGACGAGCTTGTCTATCTCATCGAGCATTATGACGACGACACGTTCATCCTCATCTACTGCGTCGAAGAAGGCGTCGTAGACCCTGTCTGTGGGCCAACCTGTCATAGGAACGTCGTCACGTCCGAACTCCCGCGCGAGACGTGCGAGTACACGGTACTGTGTGTCGACGACCTCACAGTTTATGTACTCGACGTCACACGAGACCTCGAACTTCTGGCTAGTCTTCTCGAGCTCCTGTGAGACGTACTTCGCGCTCGCTGTCTTTCCGGTTCCCGTCTTGCCATAGATGAGGAGGTTCGAAGGTGTGTCCCCCCTGAGTGCGGAGACTAAAACCGTCGCTATCCGGTTGATCTGTTCGTTCCTGTGGGGGAGCTTCGTGGGGGTGTAAGAGGGTCGGAGAACCTCCTTGTTGTCGAATATCGGCTCGACTTCGAGAAGCTCATCGAAGAGTCCTTCGTCGGAGTCGTCTATACCCACGTCTACGTCGACGTCCACGAGATCCTTGTCGACTATACTTTCAAGGCTGTTGAGATCCGAGTCCCCTAAATCAGTCTTTTCGCCCGAGGTTCCTGTTCCGTCGGAGTCCGTGTCATTACTGCCTACCATGCTTTCCCTTCGAGATACGTGTACATTCCGAGGCTTGCGAAGTCGTAGACCGAGATAAGCGATGCAAGCCAGGCACCGTTCAAATGAGATTAGTCTTGACCAATATATAGCTTATGTTCCAGTTGAAACATGGGGGTAGTTGACAGAGACCCGCGAAGAGACTCGAAAAAGGGTGATCTGACCCCGGACAGACTGTGAGTGAAGTCCTGCGAACTGATCTGATCCGATTGACGTTCCAAGAAGAGTCTGAGGATGTCCAGTCTTCTGAGGACGTCGGCGAGTGTCTCCCGTCTAACCCCCCACCCCTTCGTTTCAACTGGAACGCGAAAAAGAGGGGGTGGGGGTGGGGGGTAGGAGGGTGAGAGAATCTTTGTGTAGACCTTTGTGTAACCTAAGAAAGACCTGTAAAAGAGTTGGAAAGGCATCGTGTACCGAGGTTTGAGGTCTTCGTCGGAATGAAAAGAAGTGACAGGAGGGGAGTGACAGAAGTAGTGACGAAGTCAGCAGGATCAGGATTGTCTATCATAAAGCATTTATAGTACTAATTGTTATTTATAGTATGGTAGACTGTAAATAGACTTGTTATCTTTCTGACATGTTATCTACATGTAATTGATGCACTATCTTCATGTAATTACTCTTGAGTCTGGATATTATTTCCTCTATTTAGGTGGAATTCCTCCTTCACCCTCACATCATATTTCTTAGAGACTCTATGTAATTTTCTCCGAGGTAGGATAATACTTAGCTCCATCATTAACAACATCATATTTTCAAAAGGATTATACTTACTGTCAACAGAACCAAATCTTATTAGTTTCGTATCTATAATAAATTCTGTCGGGGCTAACCCACTCGTGATCCCGTGGGGCTCACGACGAGACACGAAATATACCGGGGGTTTACTCCCTTCTCCCCACCCCTCCCACCCCCCACCCCCTTTTTCTCGGTTCCAGTTGAAACGAAGGGGTGGGGGGTACCTATGTCACAGTTTCTCATACTCTCTTTCCTTATCTCCTATGACTCCGTCTGACGAGCGTCTGACGCAGGTTTAATATAACCCTAGACGTACTATCACCGAGATAACATGTGCAGGGGGATACTATGGGCATAATCTCCGAGATCCGAGACAGCATAAGTCGCACTATATCGCGTATCTTCGAGGACGAGGAGAACGCGAAGATAGGCATATACGGACCACCTAACGCGGGCAAGACGACCCTCGCGAACCGTATATCGAGAGACTGGGGAGACGACGCGATGGGTGCCGAGTCTCAGATCCCACACGAGACGAGGGAGGCTACACGTAAGAAGGACATAACTATAGAACACGACGGAAGGTCAGTCACTCTCGACATAGTTGACACCCCGGGTGTCGCCACCAAGGTTGAGTACGAGGAGTTCGTCGACTACGGTCTCGACGAGGATCTCGCTCGTGAGAGGGCGCGTGAGGCTACACAGGGAGTCACCGAGGCGATACACTGGCTCAAGGAGGATCTCGACGGTGTCCTCTACGTCCTCGACTCGACACAGGATCCCTACAAGGCGGTCAACTCGATGCTAAACGGCATCATACAGGAGAGGAGTCTTCCTGTCGTCGTAGTCGCTAACAAGATCGACCTCGAAGACGCGTCTCCCAACCGTATAGAGGAGATGTTCCGACAGCACGAGACCGTACGTATCAGTGGTCTCGAAGGTAACAACATAGACAACCTCTATGAGACGATAGCCGAGGAGTTCGGGGGTTAAATATATGCCAGAGCTAGAGACAGACTCCGATGGAGTTCCCATCGACATGATAAGCTCCGAGAGGATGGAAGGCATGGCGAGCATAGAGAAGGTCAACCTAATACTCGACAGCGTCCGTGAGGGAAAGATCGTCATACTTGAGTCCGGACTTTCCCCTGACGAGGAGTCGAAACTCATAGAGGTCACTATGTCGGAGATTTCCCCTGACGGATTCTCGGGAATAGAGATAGAGTCGTATCCCAAACAGGAGGCGAGCCAGGGCATACTCGGAAAGATACTCGGAAACAAACCCTCGAAGCTAACTGTAATAGGACCCGCTAACCAGATACAGACACTCCACAAGGACAGCGACCTAATAACAGCACTCGTCTCGGGTGGATAGACAAGATGCCCCACAAATGCACAAACTGCGGCGAAATCTTCGAGGACGGAACCGATGAAGTTCTCGACGGCTGTCCCGTCTGTGGCGGGGGCAAGTTCAGGTACGTCGGCGATCTATCCGTATCCACTAATGATACTGATGACGACGAGATAATAGAGGCGTCTCAGTCCGACTCCTCGGTGTCTGAACAGTCCGAGTCTGAAGCCGACTCCTCGTCTTACTACTCGGGCGACTGGCCCGACCACCACGGAGCCGACGAGGAAGTCTCGGGATCACGCTCACAGACATCCGAGTCTGAAGAGGATAAGACTGAGGTCACTGAAGAGGAGAGAGAGAGGATACGGCAGGAGAAGCTACGGCAGGAGCTGATGGAACAGTTCGAGAGCATACGTATAATCGAACCCGGGAGCTACAAGATAAACCTCATGAACCTTTACGACAACGACGAACGCGTCATAACCCTCCAGGAGGACGGACGTTACCAGATATCTATACCGTCGACTGACGACTAGGACAAAACAAGGGTTAAGTCACAATGAGACAAATCCTCGCGCATGGACGTAGTAATCTCGGTAGGCGGCTCGGTTCTCGTCCCCGAGCTGTCGTCGAAACGTATCTCGGAGTTCGCTCGGGTGGCTGAGGAGATAAACAACTCACACAGCCTCAGCATAGTCGCAGGAGGGGGGCAGACGGCGCGTGACTACATAGGGGTCGCGCGCGACCTCGGAGCCAACGACTCCATCTGTGACTACCTCGGAATCGATATCACGAGGATAAACGCCCGACTTCTAATTTCGGCACTCGATCCTCTCGCGTATCCCGAGCCACCCACGAGCTACCGCGAGGCAGAGGATGCACTCGCCGACGACAAGATACCCGTGATGGGTGGGATGGCACCCGGACAGACCACCGACGCCGTCGCCGCGGTCTTCTCCGAGTACACTAACGCCGACCTTCTCGTCTATGCCACGAGTATCGACGGCGTCTACTCCTCCGATCCCCGCACCAACCAAGACGCCGAGAAGTTCGAGGAGCTTCCGCCTCACAAGCTCGTCGAGATAGTGATGCAGACCGAGCTTTCGGCGGGATCGAGCGCGGTCGTCGACGCACTCGCCGCGAAGATAATCGAGAGAAGCGGCGTCAAGACTCTCGTCTTAGACGGGACTGACCCCGACAACCTACGCAGGGCGATACTCGAAGGCGAACACGAAGGTACGGAGGTAGTTCCCGAATGACGGACTCTAACTCGACCCAGTCTGAAACCCGTTTCTGGGCTGACGAGGCGGCTGACCGCGTAATAGACAACGACAGAAACCCGGTCGTCAAGGGCGGTGTCTCGCCTTCGGGAATACCACACATAGGTAACTTCAACGAGGTTCTCCGCGGCTACTTCGTCGCCGACGCCCTCCGCGAAAAGGACATAGAAGCCCAACAGGTCTTCACGCGCGATGACAGAGACCCTCTCAGAAGCATACCACATAAGCTCGCAGACTCAGACGGTGAGATAGTAGAGCTCGACGACGAGACGAGGGACGAGCTTCGGCAGCATCTCGGAAAGCCCTACGTCGATGTCCCCGATCCCTTCGGATGCTGCGACTCGTGGGCTGACCATTTCGGATCGCTCTTGAGAGACGGAGCCGAGAGACTCGATGTTCCTATTACCTTCTACTCGAACGACGAGATGTACTCCGACGGAGAGTTCTTAGACGCCACACGTATCCTTCTCTCCGACGTCGAGAAGGCGCGCGAGACACTTTCGGATTACCAGCGCACAGTCGACGACGACTACATACCCTTCATGCCGATCTGTGAGAGCTGCGGACGTATAACCACGACACCCACAGACGTCGACCTCGAAGACGAGAATGTCGGATACGTCTGCCGTGACACAGAGCTCGCGGGGAAGTACGAGATTGAAGGCTGTGGACACGAGGGACGCGCCTCCTTCACCCAGGGCAAGCTCCCGTGGCGTTTCGAGTGGCCCGCTCAGTGGAAGATACTCGACGTCGGCTTCGAGCCCTTCGGCAAGGATCACGCTGAGGGATCGTGGGAGAGCGGAAAGGCAATCTCGCGCGGGATATTCGACCACGAGCCGCCCGAACCCCTCGTCTACGAGTTCTTCCTCGTCGACGGAGACAAGATGTCGGCGAGCAAGGGCAACATCTACACAGTCGAGGAGCTCCTCGAGATCGTCGAGCCCGAGGTACTCAAGTACTTCTTCGCGCTCGATCCCACGAAGCAGCGTGACTTCAACGTCTCCGAGATAGACCAGTTAGTCGATGAGTTCGACAGGATAGAGGAGATACATTACGGCGACGAAGACCCCGCCGACGATAAGGAGAGACTCTTCGCCGAAAGGGTCTACCCGACACTCGTCTCTGGATCTGACTCCGGCTCTGACTCCGACAAACGAGAAGCCTCTAACAGACGTATACGTGTCCCCTACACCTTCGCCGCGATGGTAGGTGTCTCCGAGAACGAAGACGCGATACTCGACGTTCTGAGACGGTCGGGACATCTCCCTGAAGATGCCACCCACCAACAGCGCGACGATGTCCTCGAACGTGTCGATCTCGCACGTAACTGGGCGCGGCGTCTCGACAACGACTACTACGTCGAGGTACTCTACCACAAGCCCGACGTAGAGTTCGACAACGGTACCCGCGCCGCATTCGAGGATCTCGCCGACTTCATAGACGAGGGACACTCCGCTGACGAGATACAGAGTGAGATATTCGAGACCGCGAGGAGACACGACGTAGGAGTCGGCGACTTCTTCTCGTCGGGATACGAGCTATTCCTCGGACAGGACAGCGGTCCGAAGCTCGGACCCTTACTCGCCGCCCTCGACAGGGAGTTCGTCGTCGAACGTCTCAGAGCCGCTTAACCCCTCGTTTTTTAACTGTCGAGGACTAAGTCGAGCTATGTTCGGCGGCGGAAGAGGGAATATGGACCCCAAGAGGATGCAGAAGATGATGAACCAGATGGGTATAGATATCGACGAGATAGACGACGTCGAGGAGGTAGTCATACGCACCTCCGACAAGGAGTACCGTTTCGACGACGCTCAGGTCACATCGATGGAGGCAGATGGTCAGAGAACCTTCCAGGTAGTCGGAAACCCCGAGGTATCCGAGAACGAGTATGTCTCCGACGACGACGTCGAACTCGTATCCGAGCGTGCCGGTGTCGACGACGAGACAGCGCGCGAAGCACTCGTGGAGGCGGACGGCGACCTCGCACAGGCTATATCCGACCTGTCTGAGTAAGTAGATAGAAAACAACAGAAGAACTCTTACTAACTCTCTACTCCTTTTCGACTGTCTTCTTCGAGCCGTTGCTGGGTACGACTTCTATCTCACCACCCTCGAACTCGTTTTCGAGCTCTGCCCCCTCGAAGTACTCGTGGAGAAAGACTGAGAGACCCGCGACCTCGGAGTGGGGCTGGTTGGTCACACCGACGTTGTAGTCCGACAGACCGTAGACGTATCCCGGAACCTTCTGTGATCCCACGACGACTAAGACGTCCTCTTGTCGTACTTCGTCTATCACATCCTGGATCGGAAGACCGTACATCGTGAGATGGACGACGTCACCCTCCCAGCCGCGTATGATACTCTTAGGCTCCTCGGTGAGTTCGACCTCAAAGTCGCCTCCGAAACGCTCCGTGACCGACTCTATCGTCTCCCTCGGCTTCTCGCTCGAAGTCGCTATATGTATTCTGTCCGCACCCAGAGCCCGCGACGTAAGCCCCACGTGTGACGTCATCCTCTCGTCCCTCTTGGGTCTGTGACCCATCCTGAGAACCTCGACCCTCCTCTCGGTGTCTTCCATAAGGGGTCTTCGGCGAGACTCGGATTACGTCTTTCGGACTGTCTCAGTCCTTTTCGGATTCGACCTTCTTCCCCGACTTGCTTCCTGCGACTATAAAGCCAACTCCGGCTATGACACCTCCGAGATGTGTGAATATCCACGCCTTCCAGAGCTCTACTCCTATGATCTCGACGCTCGCAAGACCCGTGAGACCGATTGCCATCTTACTCCAGATACAAATGTAGGATATTTTATACTTTCGACGTTGTCTGAGACTCCCAACCAAGACTGACTTTAGTCTGTAAGCATATATAAATAACATGAGCTCTGTTCCTGACCGTTCGGAGATAGACGAGGAGTACAGGTGGGATCTCGAAAGTATCTACGCGACAGACGAAGACTGGGAGGAGGAGTTCGAGGAGACCAAGGGGATGGTCGACGAACTCGACGAGGCGGAGACCGACTCGTTCGACGACGGCGAACATCTTCTCACCATCCTGAAGAAACGTGAGGAGGTCATGAGGAAGGTCTCTAAGCTCTCGTCGTACGCCCGGATGAGACGTGACGAGGATACCACGAGACAGGAGTACCAGGCTATGACGACGCGCGCAGAGACAGTCTCGTCCGAAGCCGGAAGTGCGGCGAGCTTCATACGTCCCGCGATCCAGTCCCACACCCGCGACGAGATAGACGAGATGGTAGACGAGACCGACGGACTCGGTATCTACGAGCACTACCTCGACGACGTGATGAGGAAGAAGCCCCACACCCGATCTGCCGAGGTCGAGGCTCTCATCTCGGATCTGAGTGATGTCCTCGGCGCGCCGTCTTCTGCCTACCGTATACTCACAAACGCCGACACCGAGTTTCCGACTGTCGAGAAGCCCGACTCTGAGGCGGTCGAGATCACACTCTCCAACTTCACTAAGCTCCAGAAGAACCCTGACAGGGAGTTCAGGCGCGAGGTCTACGAGAAGTTCTACGACACACTCGGCGAACTCCGGAACACAGTCGGGACGACCTACGAGAAGAGCGTCAAGGCGGACGTAAAGCTCGCGAGGATACATAACTACGACACAGCGAGGGAGTCGTCTCTCGACTCGTCGAAGATACCCGTCGACGTCTACGACAGCCTCGTCGAGACGGTTCGTGACAGGCTCGATCCTCTCCACAGACACGTCGAGATAAAACGCGACCTCTTAGACGTCGATGACCTCCGGATGTGGGACGTCTACATGCCCCTCGCCGATACCCCCGAGCCCGAGGTTACCTACGACGACGCGACCCAACACGTCGTCGATGCCTTCGATCCCCTCGGAGACGACTACCAGACTAGGGTAGAGGAGGGTCTTGAGTCGAGATGGGTCGACGTCTATGAGAACGAGGCGAAGAGATCGGGTGCCTACTCGGGCGGAACCTACGACACTCAGCCCTTCATACTCATGAACTACCAGGACGACATCTCTTCGATGTACACACTCGCCCACGAACTCGGACACTCGCTCCACTCCGAGCTTACGAAGGAGAGCCAGCCCTACGTCTACTCGGGCTACTCGATCTTCGTCGCAGAGGTCGCCAGCACTGTCAACGAGGTTCTACTCACCAACCACTTACTCGACACAGTCGAGGACGACGACTTCAGGAGACACGTCCTCAGCCATATGTTAGAGAAGTTCCGTGGCACACTCTTCAGACAGACGATGTTCGCCGACTTCGAAGACCGCACCCACGGTATAGTCGAGGACGGCGGTGCTCTCACCCCCGACAGGCTCGACGAGATATACGGTGACCTCAAGACCGAGTTCTACGAACCCGCAGCCGTCGACGACCGTATAAGGACAGAGTGGATGAGAATACCCCATTTCTACCGCGCCTTCTACGTCTTCCAGTACTCGACGGGTCTGAGTGCCGCCGTATCACTCGCCAATCAGATACTCGAAGACGGCGACGAGGCGAGACAGAGGTACATAGATTTCCTCTCGAAGGGATCGAGCGAGTATCCCCTCGACCTCCTCGAAGACGCGGGCGCAGACATGTCGTCACCCCAGCCCGTAGAGGACGCGATAGACGTCTACGAGGGATATCTCGACAGAATAGAGGAGCTATAGCTACAGGAGATGTTTGAGACTAGCGACCGAGTCGGTAAGCTGAGTCGCCGACTCCTCCGCTGTCTCTACCGCCTCGACCGCCTCATGTAGGTCTTCTATTCTCCCCTGTGTCTCCTCGACGAAGTCACTGTCGAATGCGTCCGCACGTCTCCCCATCTCGAACCATTTCTTCGCCTCGGCTAGTGACTCCGCCGCATTCTCGGCGTCGAGATCCGACTTGAGACCGTTGAGCACGCCTATCAGGTTGTTGTTCTCTCCCTCTATCCCGAGAAGACTGTCTGTCTCGGGAAGTGCCTCGCGCGCGTCGTTGAGCGCCTCGGTTATGTCCGACCTCATCTCGTCGGACGCCTCTGTGAACAGGTCGTCGTCGTCGAGCTTTGTCTGTGACTCTGACATGCCGGTGCTTAGACCCGACACGACTTAACTTTTTACAGGCTAAGTCCCCTTCCTCAAGGAGTGTTGCGAATCACGTATGAAAATCTCCGATTTTCAACACATCGCAGTCTGCTTTAGTAGACAAGAAGCGTTAACGAATCGCGTAGCGATTCGTTCGCACATCAGAACGCTTCGCGTTCTGAGGACGTTCAGAAATCAAAGATTTCCGAGCCATCAAACTCGTAGAGTTTGAGACGTTCGCTAATCTCCGATTAGCGAGCCAACGAGAGCAAAGCTCTCGTAACGTTCGTGAATCTAAGATTCACGGGTCTTCAGAAATCAGAGATTTCTGTGATGCAGAAAACTCGTAGAGTTTTCTAGCACAAGCAAATCGAAGATTTGCATACGCAGTAGGGAGGGGATACAGTCACAAATTCTTTGAATTCGTGGGTAGCAAGATCAGAGATCTTGCGACAGCCGTAAGCTATTTGCGTACTTGGTACTATTTCTAAGCATTGAGTACACAGGGGCACGGTGGAATTTACGCCTGTGGACACAGAACCTCTGTGGGCTTCACGGCTTATAAGTTCGTGGTGGAAGCAGGAACCTCCTAGAGGCTTCGCAAATCAAAGATTTGCGAGCCATCAAGCTCTGCTTGATGACTTCCAGAGAAGACCGCTCTGAGGTGAGGCCCAAAGAAGACGGCATCATGGTCAAATCGCTCTGGAAGCCCCATCCTTAAACTCGCACATTAAGTGCGAGTGGAGGGTGGGGAGGAAGTCACAACTACTACCTGTCCCGCCCGCCTTAGTCTTGGCTCTCGTAGCTCTCTTCGTCTTCCTCTTCGTCTTCTTCGAGAACCTCGTCGACCCTCATCATGGGGTAGCCGTCCTCCTCACTCATGCTTGCCTCGACGACCACACCCTCCTTCTCGACTACGAGACTCACATCGACCATCTCTCCCTCTAGCTCGGAGTAGCCGAACCTGTTGGGCTCTATGCCCCTTATCTCTACGCCGACCTCCTCGACGTACCTCTGGTTCCCGACTGCTTCCTCTATCGCGGTTTCGAGTGACTCCGCCGATCCGTCCGAGATCGGCGTGCCCGTGAACTGGTGGTAGAGAGCGCCCAGCTTTATCCCCGCCTCGAAACACGCCTCACAGTCTTCTCTTCCGTCGACCTCGTCTGCGTCATGGCTTTCGTCTTCTACTTCGACCTCGTCTGCGTCTCCGTCTCCGTCCCGGCTTCGATCCTCTTCTCCGTCTTTGTCTCCCGTCTCAGTCTCGTCGTTCATACTCTCAGTCTAAGTCTAAGTCTAAGTCTCAGTACGTCTTCGCGAATATCACCGACTTCTCTCCCTCGCTGCCACATCCGAGACAGCTTCCGTCGGTCTCGTCCTCGGCTTGAGTGTCGATTCCCTCGATCACCTCGCCGAGCATGTCGCCGCCTATCTCGTCTTCCATCTCCTTCCCACAGTCCTCTTCTCCACACCACATCGCCTCGGCGAAGCCGTTGCCTATCACCGACCTCGCCTCGTCGTAGGTCTCACAGACCTCAGTCCTGCTTTCGAGCTCTCCCTGTGCCTTCTGTCCTATCTGTCTCGAAAGGTACTCTAGCTCGTCGTCTATCTCCTCACCTATCTGATCGAAGTCGGCGTCCGACTCCTCTCCGAGACGGTTGACGACGACCGCGGACCCTTCTTCGAGGTCACGTGGACCTATCTCTATACGTACGGGGGTTCCCTTTAGCTCCCATTTGTAGTACTTCGCTCCGGGGCTATCGTCGGAGTCGTCTATCTCGACACGCATACCGTAGTCGTCTTTGAGTTCATCGGCGACTTCCTCACATTTTTCGAGTATAGCCTCGTTCTCGTCGTCGTCTCCGAAGAGTATCGGGACGATCGCAACCTGTGTTGGAGCGACCTCACTCGGGAGGACGAGACCGTTGTCGTCGCCGTGTACCGACATCACTGACGCGATACATCTCTCGCTCACGCCGTACGATGTCTGGTAGACGTAGTCGTGTTCTCCCTCGGGCGTCTCAAAGTCGACGTCGAAGGGCTCCGAGAAGTTCTGTCCTAGGTTGTGCGCTGTACCTATCTGGAGTCCACGTCCGTCAGGCATCAGTGTATCGACGGCGTATGTGTACTCGGCACCCGGGAACTTGTCCCACTCGGGACGTTCACAGACGACGTGGGGAACCCCTAAGAAGTCGAAGAAGTCGCCGTAGATGTCGAGTGCGGTCTCGACCTGTTCCGCCGCCTCCTCGGGGTTTGCGTGTGCGGTATGTGCTTCCTTGAAGCTCGTTATCTCCCTCAGACGTATCAGAGGACGTGTGTGTTCGGTCTCCGACCTCCAGATGTTGGCGACCTGGTACACTTTGAGAGGCAGGTCGGTGTGTGAACGCACCCAGAGGTCGAACATCGTGTACATCGGCGTCTCACTCGTCGGACGGAGAGCCATACGTTCGTCGAGCTCCTTGTCGCCCCCCTGTGTGACCCAGAACACCTCCTCCTCGAACCCGGCTATGTGTTCGCTCTCCTTCGCGAGTATTCCCTCAGGTATGAGGACGGGAAAGCTCGCCTCCCTGTGTCCCGTGTCGTCGTGAAGCTCCTTGAGGCGGTCGTAGACGAGGTTCCTGAGTTCGTACCCGAACGGGAACCAGACATAGACCCCCTTCGCGGGATACCTCACGTCCATTATCTCTGCCTCAAACAGAAGCTCGTTATACCAGTCGCTGAAATCGTCCTTAGGAGGAAGTTCCTCGGGCATGCCGACGAATTGCTCTCGGCGAGTCTTAATACTGTCGCTGTCTCTGTCTCCTCCTCTGTCTCCGTCTGTCGGTACAGTCTTCACCACGTCGCACGCCCCAAGCAGTACCCTCTTTAGAGCCGCCGACCTATCTCGTGTAAGAGAATGCCGAAGGACAAGTACTACAACAAGGCGAAACAGGAGGGATACAGGGCGAGGTCGGCGTACAAGCTCATACAGATGGACGACGAGAGGAACCTGCTTTCGCCCTCCGACACCGTCGTTGACCTCGGTGCCGCACCTGGGGGATGGCTCCAGGTCGAGGCGGAGAGAGCCGGTGAGGTGGTCGGTGTCGACCTCCAGTCGATAGATCCCATCGACGAAGACGGCGTCGAGACGGTACGCGGAGACATGACCGAGGAGAGAACACTTGACGAGATCCGTGAGATTACGGGAGGAGAAGTCGACGTCGTGACCTCCGACGCGTCTCCTAACCTCACCGGCGACTGGAACATCGACCACTCACGGTCTGTACATCTCGCCCGTTCGGCACTTGAGACCGCCGAGGATCTTCTGAGACCCGGCGGAAGCTTCGTCGTCAAGGTCTTCCAGGGTGACATGATAGACGACTTCCGATCCGACGTCGAGTCGAGCTTCGACTACGTCTCGACAGCCTCTCCCGATGCCTCACGTGACGAGAGCTCGGAGGTCTATGTCATAGGGAAGGAGTACATAGACGCTCCTGTCGAGGAGGGTGAGGAGTTAGAAGTCGACATAATCAGCGAGGGTGACGAGGGTGACGGAATCGCTAAGATAGACGGCTACACACTCATAGTAAAGGGCGGAGACGAGGGCGAGACTACGGAGGTTCGGGTCACCGACCTCAAGTCGGGCTACGGCTTCGCCGAGAAGGTTTAGACTTAAGTATAAGTGAATTCGCCGTCTTTTGTCTGTATGGATCTCTCGTTACCCCCTCCGAATCGCGCCGCGAGCTGGCTTCTTCAGACAGGTACGGGTACAGGTACCGACACTAACACTGACATGCCCATACAGACAGGTGATCCACCAGTCGAACTCCCGTTTCTCGGGGGAGTTCCCTACGGCGGTGTCATAACCCAGCTCATACTCTTCGTTGTCGGCTTCGTCGCCGTCTACCTAATCGGAAAGACAGTCGTCGTACCTCTCTTCCGACGTACTCTCTCAGCGAGGAAGATGGACGAACACGCCCGCAAGCCTCTCATCAAGATACTCAACATAGCTATAGTATTTGTCGCCTTCGGTGTGGCTTTCGGAACCGCGGGATTCGGGAGCTTCCTCAGTTCTCTCGCGACGATAGGTGCTGCGGCGACACTCGCTATCGGCTTCGCGACACAGGACGTGATGAAAAACTTCGTCTCAGGTATATTCGTCTTCATAGAGAAGCCGTTCAAGATAGGTGACTGGATCGAGTGGGACGGCTACTCGGGCGTAGTTGAGGACATAAGCCTCCGCGTGACACGTGTCAGGACATTCGACAACGAGCTACTCACAGTCCCCAACTCACAGCTCACCGGCGGAGTCGTCAAGAACCCCGTGGCGAAAGACAGGCTACGTCTCAAGTTCGTCTTCGGTATAGGCTACGACGACGACATAGACCAGGCGACTGACATAATAATCGAGGAAGCCGAGAAAGACGACGGCATAATGGACTCGCCCTCGCCGTCGGTACGTGTCTCCGAACTCGCCGACTCTTATGTGGGTCTCCAGTCGAGGATCTGGATAAACGACCCCGGACGCTCCGATTACGTCAAGACACGTTCGGAGTACGTACAGAGGGTAAAAGAGAGGTTCGACGAGGAGGGCATAGAGATGCCGTTCCCGAAGAGAGATCTCGGGGGCTCCGTCGAGGTCACCGGGGACCTAGGAGTCGGAGACGAGTAGAAGCAGAGACCTCGGATAGAACCCGAACCGAGCCGAAACCCGCGTTTTCTTCTATACGTGTCCCCAAAACCGTCTAATGAGTCTCAGGATCAGTAACGGACGCGTCTTTTACGACGGCAGTCTCAGAGACGTCGACATTCTCGTAGACGACGGCGAGATTGCCCAAATCGACACAGACGTAGAAGCCGACGACGAGATAGACGCCGACGGGGGTCTCGTTCTCCCGGGTGCTATAGACGTCCACGTCCATTTCAGGGAGCCCGGAGCGACACACAAGGAGGACTGGCACACAGGATCGAGGTCGGCGGCGGCAGGCGGCGTCACGACTGTAGTCGACCAGCCCAACACCTCTCCGCCGACGGTCGACGCCGACGCCTTCGAACAGAAGAGACGTCTCGCGGACGAGAAGTCAGTGATAGACTTCGGCATAAACGCGGGGGTCACGACCGACTGGAAGCCCAATGAGCTTCTCGACCTCCCCGTCACGGCTTTCGGCGAGATATTCATGGCTGACTCGACCGGAAAGCTCGGCATACCACGTGACCTCTTCGCTGAGGCAGTCGGGATCATATCCGAGGATCGAAAGCTCTCGACTATACACGCCGAGGACTCGTCTCTCTTCGTCGAAATAGACGACTACGACGAGGACAACCCAGACGCTTGGTCTGTCCACCGTCCTCCCGAGGCGGAGGTCTCCGCAGTCGAGGACGCCCTCGGAATCGCCGACGGGATCGAAGACGCGCGTCTCCATTTCGCCCATACGTCACACCCCGACTCGGTCGAAGCCGTCTCGTCGACCTCTCACACGTGCGAGGTCACACCTCACCATCTCTTCCTCTCGCGCGACGACCTTGACCAACTCGGTACATTCGGCAGGATGAACCCGCCCCTTCGCACCGAGGAGGCGAGACAGACTCTCTGGGATATGACCGACACCTTCGATCTGATCGCGAGCGACCACGCTCCCCACACAGTAGACGAGAAGAATGCTCCTATAACTCAGGCACCCTCGGGAGTACCCGGTGTCGAGACTCTACTCCCGCTTGTTCTCGGAGCCGTCGTCGAGGACAAACTCAGTCTTTCGAGAGCCGTCGAGCTAACCTCGACGAACCCCGCTGAAGTCTTCGGATTCGACTCGAAGGGCGGTATAGAGGTCGGAAACGACGCTGACCTCGTGGTTACAGATATGGAGACTGAGGAGATAAGAGCCGAGAAGCTACACTCGAAGGCAGGCTGGACACCTTTCGAGTCCTTCGATGCCGTCTTTCCTGACCTAGTTCTCTGCCGAGGCGAGGTCGTCTACGACGCCGATAACGGGAGCTTCGGCGAGGCGGGACACGGAGAACTAGTCTTTCCGGAGTAGTTGGTATAGTAGATAGTATATCACCTCGAAGCCGACTCACTGTGGACGATTACGACGGGTATGTCGACCTTGTTTATGACCTGTTCGACCATCGGGGGCGAGAAGATCCTCGAAGCCACGGGTCTGTCGGTCGACGCGCCGAGCAACATAAGGTCGTACTCCCTGCATGCCTTCGATATGAACTCCTCTCGTGAGATGTTAGACGCGTTCGTGACACGTGTCTCGAACCTTCCGGAGAAGCCGTCGACGAGGTCGAAGAGACCTTTCTCGGCAGTCCTTCTCCCGCTCTCGTTCGATATGATCTTCGAGACACTTATCGCGCCCTTTCCGACGAGACGTGACGCGAAATCGACCATGAGACGTGAGATCTCATCGTCCCCCTTGACGGGAACGAGTATGTCGTGCCACGGACCCGAGTCGCTTTTCTCCTCGGACGGCGACGGACGGAAGACGACTACGTCCCTGTCACCTCCAAAGAGACGCGTGATATAGTCGGAGAGGCTTGAGTCGCCTTCCCACGGCACCGCTATGAGGTCACACGAGTACCTCTCGGCGGCGTCTAAGACTGCGCGCGCGTCGTCGAGCTCTGCTTCGAGTATAGAGACCTTGACGTTGACGTCGTACCCCTCTCTGATCTCGTTTGCGAGATCCTCTAACTTCCTCGCGTTCTCTATGACATTTTCGTCCTCGGTGACGTTGAGGAGGACTACCCGTCCCGCCTCGTGTGCCCCCGCTATCTGTGCGGCGAAGTCGGTTATACCCGTGTCCTCTCTGTGGCGTATAGGCACGAGGACACGGTCGTCACTCCAAGTGTGTTCGTAGAGGTACTCCGACCTCACGTCGTAGAAACGCGTCTTCCAGACGTAGAATACGCTTCCGACAACCAACGTAGCACCGAAGACTGAGATGACATACAGGTAAGAGTCGGTCTTCAGAATAACCGCAAGGAGTGTCGCTGAGAAAGCACTCGGATGTTCGAATCCCCCGAACCAGGTTACTACACCCGTGACGAAGAGAGCAATTCCTGCCGCGACACCGCCGTAGCCGAAGATGGTGAAAGAAGCCCAGCCTATGAAAGCACCCAGCGTAAGTCCTCCTATCAGGCTCCTCGTGTTCGAGTAGTCGCCGTCAGGTTCGGAGAAGAGTGTGTATGTCGCTGACGCGAGCGGTGGAAAGAGGAAGTAACTGATCTGACTCATCACCCCTATCTCTATTATGAGGACGAGAAGTGCGGGCACGAAGACGAGGACGGAGATATGAACGAGGTTCGAGGTGTTAGAGAGCCATCTTCTCCATCCGACCCTCGACCCTTGGAGAAGAGGGGCGAGATACGACTGAGGCTTCATGCTAATGTTTTACATACATTACCAATCCCCCTTAACTTCAAGCTTTCTTATCTCAAGGATCGAATGTGAGGATATTATCTTTCCTCGCCTGAGACTGCACCTCTCTTTAACTCGCGCGTCTTCTCTTCGACAGCCTCGGCGTACTCCTCGTTCTCCGCAGCAGTCTCGACAAAGACGCTCCCTGCGACAACTCCGTCGGCACCTCCCTCGATTATCGACCGAGCGTGTTCCTCCTTCGAGACGCCGAATCCGACAGCCTTTGGGACGTCGTAGCCTTCGAGTCTTTCGAGGACGTCGTATGTCGTCCCCGAGACGTCTTCGCGCGCCCCCGTCGTGCCGAGACGTGCCTGTACGTAGACGAAGCCCGAGACACGTTCCATGATACCTTCTATTCTCTCGTCGTCTGTCGTCGGAGCGATTATGAAGATAAGGTCAACATCGTTCTTTCGGCACGCCTCGTAGAGCTCGTCCGACTCCTCGACCGGCAGATCGGGGACGATTATACCTTCTATTCCGACTTCGGCACAGTCCTCGACGAACTCCTCGACCCCTCTGTGGAATATGATGTTGTAGTAGGTCATTACGACGAGTGGAACCTCGACCTCCGCCTCGCTGACCTTCTCGAAGAAGACATCGGGTGTCATTCCGTTTTCGAGTGCGCGCGCTATCGCCTCCTGTATAGTCGGACCGTCTGCGACGGGCTCGCTGAAAGGGAGTCCGACCTCTATCACGTCCGCGCCTCCGTCTTCGAGTGCCTCTATTATCTCGGGAACCGACTCGACCGAAGGGTCGCCCGCAGTAAAGTAGGGTATCAGAGCGGGCTCGTCGGGGAACTCGATCATACCTCCACCCCCGACTTCTCCATGACTGTGTCGAGATCCTTGTCCCCTCTCCCCGAGAGGTTGACGACGACGAAGTCCCCGAGGTCTTCCTTTTCGAGTAGAGCGACCGCGTGGCTCGATTCGAGAGCGGGGATTATCCCCTCAGTCTCACTCACGAGATGGAATGCTTCGAGTGCCTCGTCGTCGTCGGCTGTCCTCGGCTCGACCCTGCCCGAGTCAACGAGGTAGGCGAGTTCGGGTCCGACGCCCGAGTAGTCGAGACCCGCGCTCAGAGAGTGGCTTTCGAGTATCTGTCCGTCTTCGTCTTCGAGAATCTTAGTACGCGCGCCGTGGAGGACGCCCTCCTCACCTATGTTGAGCGAAGCCGAGTTGGGTGCCCTCTCCTCGTTGACTTCGAGTGAAGAACCCCCCGCCTCTACGGCGTAGAGGTCGACCTCCTCGTCGTCTATGAAGTCGTAGAAAGCCCCCATCGTGTTCGACCCGCCACCCGCACAAGCGACGACCGAGTCGGGGAGACGACCCTCCTTCTCTACCGACTGTTGACGTATCTCTCTGCCTATCACGCTCTGGAAGTCACGTACCATCGCGGGGAAGGGATGGGGACCCACTATCGATCCTATGACGTAATGTGTGTCCTCGACGTTCGTAGCCCAGTCACGCAGCGTCTCGTTTATGGCGTCCTTGAGAGTACCCGTCCCTGTCTCGACGGGGTTGACCTCCGCCCCCATCAGACGCATACGGAAGACGTTGGGCTTCTGTCTCTCTATGTCCTTCGCTCCCATGTATATCTCACAGTCGATTCCGAGTGCCGCCGCAGCCATCGCTGTCGCAGTCCCGTGCTGTCCCGCCCCTGTCTCGGCGATTATCCTGTCCTTCCCCATCCTCTTCGCTAAGAGTGCCTGACCAAGAGCGTTGTTGAGCTTGTGCGCGCCTCCGTGGAGTAGATCCTCGCGCTTGAGGTAGACCTTCGAACCCACGCGTTCGCTGAGCTCGGGAGCGTGGTAGAGGGGCGTCGGACGTCCCCCGTAGTCTCTGAGCTTCGCGTTGAGGTCGTCGAGAAAGTCGTCGTCACTCAGATACTCGTCGTAAGCCTCCTCAAGCTCCTCTATCGCGGGCATCAGAACCTCGGGAACGTACTGACCTCCGTAATCCCCGAACTTGCCCTCTGAGTTAGCAGTCATGTTCTTTCTTGTTCATCTATGTACTCATCTGTACATTAAGCTTGTGTTTCGCGCGCCCCCACGAGCCTCCGTGTCGTCGCGCTCACGTCGTCGTCCTGCATTATAGCCGTTCCGACGAGGAGAGCGTCAGCACCTGCCTCGACCATCCTCTCGACGTCTTCGCGCGTCTCTATTCCGCTCTCGGCGATACCTATTCTGTCGTCAGGCACCTCGGGTAGAAGATCCTCCGAGACTGAGAGGTCGACCTCCAACTGCTTGAGGTCACGGCTGTTGACCCCTATCAGACCTGCGTCTGTATCGAGCGCGCGTTCGAGCTCTTCGTGTGTGTGTACCTCGACTAAGGGCTGTAGACCCAGACTTAGAGCCTCGTCGACGAGTTCGCCGAGTTCGTCGTCGAGGAACGCGGCTATCAGGAGTACCATGTCGGTCTCGACCTCGTATAGCTGAGAAGAGTCGAGTATGAAGTCTTTCCGGAGTACGGGCACCTCGACGGCGTCCCTCACGCGTCTCAGATTTTCGAGACTCCCCCCGAAATGTTCGGGCTCCGTGAGTACTGAGAGAGCCGAAGCACCGCCCTCGACCATCTCCCTCGCCGCCTCGACGGGGTCTGTCTCTTTCACTCCCTGAGTCGTCGGGGAAGTCGGCTTGACCTCCGCTATCAGTGGTGTTCTGTTGTCGTCGTTCGCGTCTTCGACTGCGTCCTCGAAGCTTCTCGGTTCGACCTCATCTATCCTTCTCTCGGCTTCTTTCGCTCGTTTTCTCGCGTCTTCGAGTATATCCCTCACGTCGGGATGTATCTCGCCGTCTTCGTCGTTCACAGTCATCTTCTTGTCCTAACTACTACACGCGGCTACTACTACCTACCGGCAGAACGCAAGTAATTAAGACTCCGCCTCTCTACCACCGCCATGAGACTAAGCTGTCTCGGGGGTGCCCGCGAGGTCGGCAGGAGTGCGTTCCTTATCGACGACCTCCTCGTTGACTACGGAATGAAGACGGGCAACCCTCCCGAGTTCCCTCTTTCACGTGCCGACCCCGAAGAGGTCGTTATATCACACGGACATCTCGACCACGTCGGCGCGCTCCCGACCCTGATGCACGACTACCCATCCGTCCACCAGACACCTCCGACACGTAACCTCTCGGAGCTACTCGCCAACGACACTCTCAAGATTGCCCAGAGATCCGGGTCGTACAGAGCACCTTTCTCACGCGAGGACGTCTCACGTCTCTCGGAGGTCTCACGTCTCCACGGTTACGGAGACCGAGAGGGGTTCGAGGCGGCGGGCTTCGACTGTGACTTCCACCACGCTGGACATATACCCGGGAGTGCCTCGGTCAGGATCGACGACGGCGAGACGAGACTCCTCTACACCGGAGACATAAACACGACACAGACACGTCTCTTAGAAGCCGCTTCGCCGCCGCCTCCTGCAGACGCCCTAATGATCGAGAGCACCTACTTTAACTACGAACACGAAGACCGCGAGAAGGTTGAGGAAGAGTTCGTGAGGTCGGTGAGGGAGACCCTCCACCAGGGCGGCGACGTACTGATACCCGTCTTCGCGATAGGACGCACTCAGGAGATTCTGATGGTGCTCGCCGAAAACGACATACCGTGTTATGTCGACGGAATGGGCTGTGACGTCACGACTATACTCCGCGAACATCCCGACTACGTCCGTGATCCCGAGGCTCTCAAGAGAGCGTGGAACCACGCGAGAAAGGTCGACCCATCGAAGAGAGACCGAGTTCTCGGAAACGGTGCAGCAGTCGTCACCACGAGCGGTATGCTCACGGGCGGACCCGCTATGTACTACATAAAAGGTCTCTTCGACAACCCCGCGAACAAGATCTGTCTTACGGGCTACCAGGTCGAGGGAACCCCCGGCAGGCGTGCACTCGATTCGAGCCGCGCTGAGATCGACGGCAAGATACTCCCGATTTCGGCACAGGTCGAGCTACACGACTTCTCCGCCCACGCCGATGGCGACGGTACGAAATCTTCCGATTTCGTTAGCCAACGAGAGCAAAGCTCTCGTGACGGTCTCAAGTCATACGTCGAGAAGGCAGTCGAGAACGGGGTCGAGGAGGTTCTGTGTGTCCACGGCGACGAAGACGACTGTGTCGCCTTCGCTGAATGGGTCCGCGAGGATATCGGGGTCGAGGCGCACGCGCCGAAGCTCGGTGAAAAGGTCGAGATAGGTAAAATACGATGACAGGAGAGGGGCATTCGTACCTTAAAGCCGTCGTACTCGTAGGAGTAGGCGGATTCGCCGGTGCGGGTCTACGTTATGCCGTCTCGGCTTCTCTCGCATCGCCTCTCGGCACTCTCGCGGTCAACGTCGTTGGGAGCTTCCTCCTCGGCGTCGTGATGTATGAGTCTATCCACATAGGCTTCGTATCGAGGGAGTCACGTTACGTCGTCTCGACGGGATTTCTGTCGTCTCTCACGACTTACAGCACCTTTGGAGTTGAGACGTTTACACAGCCTACCGTCACGTATACAGTCGCCAATTTCGGAGCCAACTACGTCCTCGGTCTCACTGCGGTGTATCTCGGACGCGAACTAATCCTGAGAACAACGAGGTGTGATCGATGAGTTCTGTCCAGACCGCCTTACTCGTCGGCATCGGCGGTGCTATGGGGGCAGCCGCACGGTACTCGGTCTCGAGAGTAGTAAGCATGAGAGAGTTCCCTCTTTCGACCTTGGTCGTTAACGCCGTCGGGAGCTTCGTACTCGCACTCGTGACCTTCTCCGACGCCGGAAGCCAGCTAACACTTCTCGTCGGCACGGGAGCGTGTGGCTCCTTCACTACTTTCTCGTCGTTCTCGTTCGAGACCTTCCGTCTCTGGGAGACGGGCGAGAAACCACGGTCGGCTCTCAACGCCGCCGCCAATCTCGTTCTGTCGCTCACGGCTGTCTGGCTCGGATCTATATTAGTATAGTTATACCGCCGACTCGGTGTCCTCGTGTATAACTACGAGACGTATGTCGTTTCCGCCGATCCTCTCGGTGAGCCGACTTTTCATCTCCTCGGCTATACCCCTGTTGCCGTCGGCGACCCTCACAACGATCTCCTCGGGATCTCTGTAGACGACACCCGAACTGTAAGACACCTCGACAGACAGAACCTCGACATCCATCTCGTCGCCTATCATTCTCACAGTCTCCTCAATCTCGGCGTTCTGTCTCTCTTTCCCAGTCGTCGCCCCGAGAACCGACGACATAATTAGAACGACGATGAGGAGAACTCCCATCCGTCTCAGTGTCGTGCTCTTCGCCTTCTCCTCCTCGAACCAGTACTTCGGACGGTAGCCCTCCGCCCAGAAGGTCGCGAGGCTTGCGAGGTTTATAGAGAGGACGTTGACGAGTACGAGTAACCCCGCGCTCACAGCCATCGGGTAGTCGAAGTAGGCTATTCCGAGTCCGACGGTCGCGGCGGGAGGAATGAGTGCGGCGGCTATCATGACCCCCACGAGTGCCGTACTCATACCCGATGTGAGTGAGAGCGCGCCCGCTATTCCCGAACCCAGCGCGACCGTGAGCGAGAGTATCCCCGGGTTGACCCTCTCGTTGACCTGTCTCAGGAGACGCAGGTCGATATGTGGAACTGCGACGAAACGCGCGAAAGCCGCGAAGACTGCCGCACTCGCTACTGCGACCACGACACCGACCAACTGGAGCTTGACGCCGTCGTAGAAGAGTTCGTCGTCCCTCACGACAGTGCCGACGCTAGAGGCTATCGGAGGTCCTATCAGGGGGGCTATAACCATGCTTCCCACGACGACCGCGGCGGAGTCTGTCAGAAGACCCGCAGTCGCGACGACTGAGCTAAGTAATGTGAAGAGGACATAATGTGACTTACTCCGTGTCATCTCCCGCGCCGTTGAGATCATCTCCTCGCGCGATATACGGCTGTCAGTCGCGTTTTCATCCTCCCCCTCCTCAGACTCAGACCCGTCTTCTTCCTCTTCCTCTTCTCTCTTCTCCTCTAGCTTCCGCGACACGACTGTCTCGGTGTCTGTGACTACAGTGTAGCCCTCTCTCTCGACCCCCGCCTCTCTGAGACGTTCGAGGGCGTCTTCGACACCGTCTTCCTCGACGGGGAAGCTCACGACGTTCGAGTACTCCCTGCCTGAAGTCTCGTCAGTGACTGTGTACTCGAAGTCGGCTTCCTCCAACGTCTCGACGACTGCATCTATCTTCCCTTCCGGAACCGCGACCTGTATTAGCCGCACAGTCTGTCTTCGACTGCGTCTCTTAAAAGCTTTTGAGCGTCTGCGACATAGACACAGTATGTTCGAAGGACCGGATGTCGACTCCGAGGTCGTCCTCGTCGGGAGGTCGAACGTCGGCAAGACGACACTTATGCGTGAGATCACGGGGAAGCAGTACGACACGGGACGACGCCCCGGGGTGACTCTCGAGCCCAACTCGTACGACTGGTCGGCGGAGTCGTTCGCTGTCACCGACCTCCCCGGATTCGGATTCATGAACGGAGTCGAGGAGTCGCGACGCGAGAAGATAAAAGACGGCGTCGTCGAGTACGTCGAGTCGAACTCCGACAGGATACTCGTCGCGGTCGAGGTCGTAGACGGCAACTCTTTCGTCGAGATAGTCGACAGATGGACAGAGAGAGGAGAGGTTCCCCACGATGTCGACATGTTCCGGTTCCTCGCCGACCTCGAAATTCCGACGGTCGTTGCGGTCAACAAGACAGACAAGATCGACGACCGTGACTCCGAACTCGACGAGATAGGCGAACGTCTGGGTCTCCTGCCGCCGTGGGATCAGTGGGACGACACAATCGCACCCATCTCGGCGAAGAGAGGCAACATAGAGGCTCTCAACTCGGCGGTCGGCGAGAAGCTCAGACACCAGAACAGACACGACCTCCTCAAGTTCTTCTGATAGGTATGATTAAGCTCGGAGTCCTCCTCTTCGTCGTCGGCTTCGTCGTACTCGGGGTCGGCATGAACCCCGGTCTCTGGCAGTGCGCCGACACAGGTGGGATCACAGATATGACTCCGACAGACGCCTCGCCTCTTCCCGATGGTGTCTGTGTTCCCATCTCAGACGATGCATCGATGGTACTCGGATTAGTCGTCGGCTTTAGCTTTATACTCGTGGGGACTGTCATGGTCTTCGAGAGTTACAGGTCACACGTCTGACATCTACGCCCATGCTTTCCACCATAGCCGGATCTCTTGTGTCTGGCGTATTACTCGGACTCTCTCTCGCCGCGCCTCCCGGACCTATGAACGCCGTCATAGCCGAGGAGACCGCCCTCGGATCGCTGAGAGACGGCTTCAGGGCGGGACTCGGAGCACTCACCGCCGACACTGTCTTCTGTGTCCTCTCGGTCGCGGGTTTGCTCGCAGTCGTAGGGTCACGCACCAGAACCCTACTCTATGCACTCGGAGGTCTTCTGATGCTCTACTTCGGATACTCGGCTGTGTCTGACATACGTTCGGGCGACACGTTCGGATTTCGCGCTGACGCCGATACCCACGCCGAGGACGGGGGAAGAAGAGGCTTCACGAAGGCTTTCGTCCTCGCACTCACCAACCCGTACCAGATAGCCTGGTGGCTCACAGCCGGTGTCACACTCGTAGAGTCGAGACCCGTCGCACTTGTCGGCTTCTTTGTCGGAATCCTCGTCTGGATTACAGTCTTCCCCACGGGTCTCAGCCTCGGATCTGAGAGATTCGACGGAGGCTTCGCGAGAGGCGTCACCTACCTCAGTGGTGGGATTCTCACCGCGTTCGGCGTCTTCTTCATTTACACCGCGGCTTCAAGATCTGTCTTCTGACTAGTTATTTCCGGTTCCCACCTACCGAGAACCCCTTACAACCTCCATTTGGGGGTTCCTAAAGTCGAAATCTATTGGTAGACGGGAATCGCTCGGAAATGACCTTATACCACCACCTCTACAGTGGTTGGTTCTAACAATCAGGATATGGCTCCAGAAGATGATACAGATGATGAAAAATCCTCCATCGTTGATAATGATAAGTCGGCTGCAGTAGCGGGGTTGACAGAGACGGATTTGGAGGACAGTATTCCCCCAGAAACAGTAGCTAGTATGCACAAAGCAACAAAGGCCGTTAGACAGGCTCGTGAAACGGTTCAAGACTCCGTAGATTGGGCGAGTCTGTACGATGCAATTGAGAGTTACTTCGAAAATGTATCACAGGTTATTGCAAGCGATATTGATGGACTTGAACAACCAGAGGACTATGACCCAGATGAATTGACTATATCGCCTTTTTCAGAACAACTGGCAAAGGACTCGACCGATAGGCTGATTGATGAACTGGAATCTGGCGGCTATAGCGACTTAGATGCATATCTTGACCGGCTTCGATATGGCCGTAACCATATTTCAAATGACGAATACGGCGCGGCTGCTTTCTACTTCATTAGCGTCCAAGACGGCATAATGTCGATGCTCTGTGACCACTTTGGAGATTCTACTAACTCAGAGGGTTACTATGGACGGTCAGACAAGGTAGATGCGTTTGCGAGAGCATACAATAATTCAGGATATCACGGAGTAGAAACAGGTGACGTTATTCCACCCTACGAAGACTTCTACGAGCACAGAAATGCCATCGTTCACGGCTCTCCAACTTTAGCGTATCTTGACCGAGATATCGCACTTCTCTCGATGCTGTTCTTAATGCTGACTTTGGATGCGGCCGTCTCCGAAATGTCTCAGTAGCGTTCTAATACGAACGAGAGCTCAAACTGAACGTAGCGGAGTGGCTTACAAGCTTGCTTTTAATCGTGTTCAACTTCGTCTTCGTACCGCTTCTCGCGGTCGGTCTCTCTCAGACCTTCTTCGGGGGATCTGCCGCCTACGCTGTCGGACTCTACTTCATCGCCCTCATACCCACTTCGGGAATGACCGCGGCGTGGACGGGATTAGCCGGAGGCGACCTCGAAGCCTCACTCGTCGCAGTCGCAGTCAACCTGATAGCCGCGGTTCTGTTACTCCCGACATACCTCTCGTTCCTCGTACAGGGCGCAGTCGACTTCGACCCTGCGTCACTCTACCGTCAGCTCGCAGTCGTCGTCGTGGTTCCGATGGCTCTCGGAACAGCCATACGCCATCTCCTTCTCCGAAGGTACGGCTCCGACGGCTTCAAGACGATAAAGCCGCGTCTCGGCGGTCTGAGCTCTCTGGGTGTCATGCTGATAGTCTTCATAGCTATGTCGATGCGGTCAAAGAGCATACTCGCAGACCCCGTCGCCTCGGGAGCAACTGTCGTCCCTCTCGTTATATTCTACGCCGTCATACTCGGAGTGGGTTCAGTCGTCGGAAGAGCCATCCTCGAAACCGAACAGTCGGTCGCCTTCGTCTACGCCACCAGCATGCGCAACCTGTCGATAGCCGTCGGAATCGTGGCTGCGTCCGACTTCCTTCCCTCGGAGGCGGTACTTCCGATAGCCCTCGCTTACATACTCCAGACACCCATCGGTGCCCTCTATATGCATTACAGACGTGACGTCGTCGCTGAGGGAATGAGCATACGCGAAGCCGTCGGAGATATCGGCGTCTGAAACCTCACAATTATTGTGCGTTTCTCCCCGGGAAGCTTCAACATACCAATACTTGGCTCATAAGAAGCCATTAACTTACTACGGTACTACACTAGTAGTATGTCAAAGGTAGAAACCAGAAACACGAACCTCAGCCTGCTGACCTTGGGAGTCGTCGTCACACTGATGGGTGCCGTCGGATCGGTCTGGAGCTTCTACGAGGGCGACCCCGCGATGGGAGGCGGTCTCCTCCTCTTCGTCGTGAGCGGTCTCCTCTACATAGGAATAAGCAGATCGTCGGCGTCGGGGTCGCAGTCGGAGACTCCAGACGGACGCCCCAACTAAAACTGAACAGCTAAGCTTTTCTGACGTGCTCATTCTGACGTGCTCACGCGCGCGTAGTAGCGTAGTAGTTCCCTGACGAGAGCCAGACATCGCCGACTTCGAGATTCGACTCCTTGAGAACCGACTCGAAGCCGTCCCTCGTGTATATGTGGTAGTACCTGTCGTACTCTTCTCCTGTCTCCGACTTCCACGGCACGTAGATGTCGTGGTTCTTCGCACGTATCTCGTCCCTCGCGCCGTCGAACTTGGGATGCTCTATCGCCCAGACGGAGATGAGACCTTCACCGCCGTCACGTAGAACACGTTCCGCCTCGTTGAGACTCCTCAGACGTTCGTCGTGTGACGGGAGATGGTGTAGTGCGGCGACGTAGACGAAGGCGTCGGCTACGCCGTCACGCACCGGAAGACGTGAGACGTCGCCCTCTACGACCTCACCCTTGTCCCGCGCGCGTTCGAGGAGACGTCTAGAGAAGTCGACCCCGACTACGGTCTCGAAACTCCCCGACGCCGTCTCTATGTGGCGTCCGTTTCCACAGCCGAGGTCGATACAGAGATCCCCCTCTACCCCGTCTACGAACCCGACGACCTCGTCCCACGGTCTCTGACGTGTCTCGGTGAACTCGTCGGAGATTTCCTCGAAGACACGTCTCAGACCGAGTTTCTCCTCGGTCTCTGTGTCTGTGTCTGTCTCCGTGTCCCCGTCTCCGTCTCCGTCTCTGTCTTTCTCAGACATCTCCGCCCTCCTTGTCTTCATCTTCGTCGTCTCCATCTACTCCGTCGGTAGCCATCCTCACGCTGTCTCTCCCGAATCCCTTCGCTATCTCCCTCTCGTTTACGGAGAGAACCGTGGGACGTCCGTGGGGACACGCGAACGGCTCCGAGCAAGAGCCGAGTTCGTCTATGAGATCCTCCGCCTTCTCCTTCGTGAGAGAGTCGCCCGCCTTGAGAGACGGATGGCACGCGACGTCCTTGAGTATCTCGTCTCTCGCCTCTCTCGGCTCGTCTCCGTCGGCTATCCTGTCGAGAGCGTCGTGTAGAGACTCCTCGTCCTCGACCCTTCCGAGGGGAGCCGGGACTTTCCTCACCCTGTAAGTTCCCCCGCCAAACTCCTCTAGCCCGAAGCCGAGCGACGACAGGAGGTCTGACCTCTCCTCTATCACCGACTTCTCTGTTGGAGTGAAGTTCACAGTCTCTGGGGACTCCAGCTCGACCGAAGGTATATCCTCGCCCGCGAACTCGTCCCTGAGCCGTTCGTAGTTGACCCTCTCGTGTGCGGCGTGCTGATCCACCACGAGAAGGTCGTCGTCCGACTCACACAGGAGGTAGAGACCCCGGAACTGTCCTATGACCCCGACCGACGAGAAACGCGACTCCGTCTCGCCGTCCGCCTCGGCGTCCACCGAGAACTCTATCTCGGAGACACGTGAGAGGTCTTGAGTCGAGAGTGCGTCTCTCACGGTCTCTCTCACAACGCGTTTCACGGCACCGTCGTCGTCGAAACGCACCTCGTCTTTCGACGGATGGACGTTGACATCGACCCTCTCCGCGGGAAGATCGACATCGACGACCGCGATGGGGTACCTGTCTCCGTCTAAGAGAGTGCCGTACCCTTCTATGACTCCGCGCCTGACAGTCTCGTCGTCGAGTGCACGTCCCTTCACGGCGGTGTAGACGTGGCTCTTAGAGCTTCTCGTGACTCCGGGGCGCACGACTATTCCCTCGACCTTGACCTTGACGTCTATCTCGTCCTCGCCTCCGCCACCGCCTCTGTGGTCTATCTCGACGGCTCTGTTTGCGACCTCCTTTCCGTAGACCTCGAAGACAGGATCGACGTAGCTCCCCGATCCCGGCGTGTTGAGAACCTCCCTGCCGTCGTGAGTCAGTTCGAAGCCCACGGCGGGATGGGTCAGAGCGTACTTCGTCACGACGTCGCTTATCTTCGAGAACTCACGTTTCGGCGACCCGAGAGTCGAACGTCTCGCAGGCGTGTTGTAGAAGAGATCGGAGACCTCGACTGTCGTACCCACGCCTCTCCCGGCGTCCTCGGTACGTCTCTCGTCGCCCCCGTCCTCGACCACGACGCGCGTTCCTCCGACGTCGGCGTCTTCTGATCTCGTCACCATCTCGACCTGAGAGACTCTCGCTATGCTCGGGAGTGCCTCTCCCCTGAACCCGAGGCTAGTGACGTATCTGAGGTCGTCGGCGTCGTCTATCTTGCTCGTGGCGTGTTTGTCGAAGGCACGGACGGCGTCTTCCTCGTCCATACCCTCACCGTCGTCGGAGACACGTATCAGGTCACGTCCGCCGTTCTCGACCTCGACCTCGATCCTTGAGGCTCCGGCGTCTAACGAGTTCTCGACGAGCTCTTTGACGACGCTACTCGGATCTTTGACGACCTCGCCCGCCGCGATTCTTTCGACCGTATCCGTATCGAGCTTTCTTATCTCGGGCATCAGAGTTTCTTCTTTAAGGAGTCGAGCTTTTCGAGAGCCTCCATCGGCGTCGTGTTCGCTACATCTGTCTCGCGTAGCTCTTCGATTATCTCATCAGTATCTCGGTCGTCGTCGCTCTTATGCGTTCTCCCTTCCTCTGACCCCTCTTCCGTCTCAGTCTCGTCCCAGTCTACGTCTCCGTCTCTGTCTCTGGGCTCTCCTTCGTCCTCCTTCGTCTCGCCGTTGTCTCTCCCACGGTCTGGTTCGAGGGGGACGCCTACCTGAGTCTCGGAGACCGCCGCCTCATCTTCTTCCCTGTCTTTCCCGACGTCATCTTCCTTCTGTCTCAGGAACCTCCTCGCGTCGTCGACGACCTTCTGGGGAACCCCGGCGAGTTCGGCGACCTCTATTCCGTACGACTCCGAGGCGGCTCCCTCGGCGACGTCGTGGAGAAAGACGACCTCGTCGCCCTTCTCCTTAGCCGCGACATGAAGATTAAAGACGTCGTCGAGCTCGTCGGCAATCTCGGTGAGCTCGTGGTAATGTGTCGCGAACATCGTCTTAGCGCCTATCTCGTCGTGTATGAACCTCGTCACCGCCCTCGCTATCGAGAGACCGTCGGCGGTACTCGTGCCTCTTCCTACCTCGTCGAGAAGAACCAGAGAGTCGTCTGTCGCTCCGTGGAGTATATTGGATAGCTCGACCATCTCGACCATGAATGTCGACCGCCCACCCGCGATGTCGTCGCTCGCCCCTACGCGGGTGAATATCCTGTCGATCACACCTATCTCGGCGGAGTCGGCGGGGACAAAGCTTCCGGTCTGAGCCATCACGGCTATGAGCGCGACCTGTCTCATGTAGGTCGACTTCCCCGACATGTTGGGACCCGTGATAACACCGAAGCCGCCTCCGTCTATCTCCGCGTCGTTGGGGACGAACGAGTCCTGTGTCGTCTCTACGACGGGATGGCGACCTCCCTCGATCTCTATACTGTCGCCCGTGTTGACCTCGGGACGTGAGTAGGAGTTCCTGACTGCGACGCCTCCCAGGGTGGTGAGGACGTCAATCTCGGCTAAGACGTCGGCGAGTCTCTGTACCCTCTCCGACTCCTCGGCGACCTCGCTCCTCACCTCCTTGAAAAGCTCGTACTCTAACTTGTCCGCCTTCTCGCCCGCTCCGAGTATCTCGTCCTCCCTCTCCTTTAGTTCGGGAGTGTAGAACCTCTCGGAGTTCTTGAGAGTCTGCCTCCTCGTGTAGTCGTCGGGTACCTTTTCGAGGTTGGGATTAGTGACCTCTATGTAGTAGCCGTGAACCTTGTTGAAGCCGACCTTGAGCGAGTCGATACCTGTCCTCTCACGTTCCTTCTCCTCCAACTCGGCGATCCATTCCTTACCTTCTCTCTCGGTACGTCTCAGACCGTCCAACTCGTCGTCGAAGCCCTCCTTTATTATGCCGCCCTCTGTGATCTCGATCGGCGGGTCTTCGTCTACTGCTCTACCTATCAGACCCCGAACCTCCTCCATCTCCATCTCGTCGAGTGAGTCGTGGAGCTCTCTCAGTCTCTCCGACTCGACGCCTTCCATCGCGTTCTTGACACGTGGGACGACATCGAGTGTCTGTTTGAGCGACAGTAGGTCTCTCGCGTTCGCGCGTCCCCTCGACACCCTCGTGATGAGACGTTCCATGTCGTAGACGTCCTTCAGGAGGTCACGTACCTCCTCTCTCGGAAGCGTGAGACGTCTCCACTCCTCGACTGCGTCGTGTCTCGCCCGGATCTCTTCGACGTCGACGAGAGGCTGTCTGAGCCAGTTCTTGAGCTTCCTGCTGCCTATCGCACAAGCCGTCTGGTCGAGTACGTCGACGAGCGTACGTCCGCTCCTCCTCGACTCGAAGATCTCGAGGCTCCTGAGAGCCACGGGGTCGAGAACCATGTAGTCGTGGGGGTCGTATCTCCTCAGACGGTTGACGTAGTCGAGTTCCTCGTCGTCGCCCTGTGTGTACTCGGCGTAGGACAGGAGACCCCCCGCCGCTCTCACCTCGTCGTCGCCGTCAAGGAGTATCCCGGGGTCGCCGAAGTACGACTCGACTATCTCCTCTGCCTCGTCTCTTCCGAATCCGTCGTGGCGCGTGACCATACCGCCGTACCCGTGTTCGGAGAAGAAGTCGGAGTCGTCGTCCCTTCCCACGACTGCCTCAGACGGCTCGAAACGTTCGACCTCGTCCCTCAGAACCTCGTCGCTCTCCGAGGAGGTAACGAGGAACTCGCCCGTCGAGACGTCCATAAATCCGAGTGCGTCGTCCCATAGGGAGACGATGTAGTTGTTGTCGTCGTCTTCGAGTAGCTCGTCCTCGACGAGAGTGCCGGGTGTGACTACACGTGTGACCGCTCTTCTCACGACACCCGTCGTCTCGTCGGGGTCTTGAACCTGGTCGGCGACAGCCACCCTGTATCCCTCGTCGAGAAGCCCCTCTATGTACGAGTCGGCTGAGTCTATCGGAATCCCTGCCATCGGGTACTCGCCCGAGTTGTCCTCTCTCTGTGTCAGCGTGAGTTCGAGGACGCGTGCCGTCTCCTCAGCAGCCTCACAGAAGGTCTCGTAGAAGTCGCCGACCTGGAACAGAACGACTGAGTCGTCGTACTCGTTACACAGCTCGTAGTACTGCTCCATCATCGGAGTTAGGTCGTCACGGTTCTCCTCCATCTTACTCGGAGCACCCGTGACCCTCCTCTCGTCTTTCGAATTCGAATCCGTATCCGCGTCCGCGTCCGTGTCCGCGTCCGCTTCGCCGTCTTCCGAGCCCCTGTCACGCGTCTCTTCTTTCACATAGTATACAGTTCCATCTGTCCTAAAACGTTTACCGGCTTTCCGGCATCCACACCTCCACCTGAACCTGCGCAAGAGCCTTGTGTCTCGCTTGTCTATCCGCGACGTGAGAACATGACTGACAGAGAGATACCCCCGATAGGACTCGGAACGTGGCAGAACACAGATCCCGAACAGTGTGCCGACTCGGTATCGTTCGCTCTCGACTACGGATACCGTCACATAGACACAGCGCAGGCTTACGACAACGAGGAGTACGTCGGAGACGGCTTGGCGAGGGCGGACGTTGACAGGGAGGATTACTTCCTCGCCACGAAGGTCTGGATAGACAGCCTCGGGTACGACGACGTCCTGTCGAGTACCCAAGAGAGCCTCGAAAAGCTCGGAGTCGACTACGTCGACATACTCTACGTCCACTGGCCTGCTGGCGACTACGACTCGGAGGATACTATGAGAGCCTTCAACGAGCTATACGACGACGGTAAGATACGTAACATAGGCGTGAGTAACTTCACCCCCGAAGATCTCGAAGAAGCCGTAGAGGTCTCCGACGCTCCGATACTCGCCAACCAGGTCGAGATGCATCCCCTTCTCCAGCAGGACGAGATACTCGGTTACGCCGACGAACTCGGTATAGAGGTAGTAGCCTACTCGCCACTTGCACGCGGAAAGGTCTTCGACATACCCGAGCTTACCGAGGTCGCCGACAAACACAACGCCGACGAGGCACAGGTCAGCCTCGCGTGGATAGACGAGAAGGGTGCACATCCGATTCCGAAGGCGACTGGCTCCGACCACATAAGGGATAACTACGCCGCTCTGGAGCTCGAACTCGACGACGAGGACATAGAGAAGATAGACTCGATAAAAAGAGAAGAGAGGCTCGTAGATCCCGACTTCGCCCCCGACTGGTAGGACTACTTCTCAAGCCAGTCGGCGAACGACCCCTCGAACAGTGTCTCCTTCTGAAGCTCTATGTACTTTCTCTCTGTCTTCCTCAAGGCGGTCTCGAACTCCTCGCCCTCTGAGAGACGTCTCTTGACCTCCTTCTTCTTCCAGTCGGCGGGCGTGATACCCTCCTCGTACCTCTTCTTGAGGGGCCAGAGATACGTGTACGCCTCGTCGCCGTCTATTCCGTACGACTGGAGACCCCGTGACGCGAGTTCGATCATCTCGTCGTAGACTTCGTCGCCGTTCAACTCGCTCCCGTCGGAGCCTATCCAGTCTATCTCGGCGTCCAAGCCGTTCTCGGCGGCGTCGTAGAACGAGTCGCGCGCCTTCTCCCACTCTAGGTCTATCAGGGGATGGTCGAGTCTCGTGAGTGCGGTGAGTAGTCCGGCGTAGAGTGCCTGGAAGCCTATCGTGTCTCTTATCGTGGGCTGTCCCGCGAGTGGACGGAACTCGACACGGACGTGGGCGTCGCTCCTCGTAGAGCCCTCGAAGACGGGTCTTATCCATCTCCAGTAGGTTCCTCTTTTCATCTTGAGATGTCCGAACTCGTCGTCGAACCTCGATCCGCCGTCTATCGGCATCGGGACGTATACCTCGTCGTCGGCTATCGCGTCGACCGCCTCCTCTACTGTCTCTATGTCACGTGGGAAAGAGACCTTCTCGGTCTTGTCACGGAAGTTGAGGACACTCTCGAAGACGTTTATGCGTGACTCGTCCCACGCGTCCTCGATTATTAGATCCGCGGGGACGTCGTCGTAGAGGTCGGGGGGGAAGAAGGGCGAGTTGACGCCGAGAGAGAGTATCGCGGGAGCTATCCTGAGTGCGTACGAGAAATACATCGGAAGCTCCGAAGCCTGAGGCACCTGGTAATGGGGCTGTATGGAAGTGATCAGAGACTCGGGCATCACCGTCTTAGATTCGAGCGAGACGTGGGGAGCCTTAAGCTCTATGTCGCCTTCCATACGGAGCATCTGGTTACTCATCGCGTGGTATCTCACGCTCGGGGACATATTCGAAGCTATATGTACGCCGTCGTCCTCCGCCCCCGCTAAGAGGTACTCGCGCGCAGTCTCTCCCTGTGGCGGTATCGTCCATATTCCACTCGACACGAGACGGAGTCTGTCTGTCTTGAGCGTCTCGAGGGCGATCTTGAGCTTCGACTTGACCTCGTTCTCCTGCGCCCTTATGCCGTAGCCGTTGAGTGGCTGGGGGGATGTCACCATCTCGGCGTTGTGGAGACCCAGCTCCTTCTCGAAGCCTATGTAGCTCAGAAGAGGACGTGGAACCCTCGCGAGGTATGGACTCTCAGCCGACTCGTCGACCGCGTAGAACTCGTGTTCGAGACCGATTATAGCCTGAGGGTTGTTGAACGTCCCCCTGCTGAGCTCGTGCTTCACGAACTCGGCGTCCTCCCTCACACGTGCGTCGAACTCTTCGGCGTCGACTTCGAGTATCTCCTCGACCCTTCCTCCGATGTCGTCCATACCGCGTATTGCTATCCGGGGTACTTCAACTTAGTGTAGTGTAGTGTATGTCGTCGTGTCTTCTCGACTACCCCAAACTATATCCGAGAATCCCGAGAAGACTTACGCATGGCTCTCGAATCTGTCAACCCCGCGACGGGTGAGACTATAAAGACCTTCGACGAACACGACTCCGAAGACGTCGACCGTATTCTGGATCACTCTGCCGAAGCTTTCGAAGACTGGAGCGATGTCAGTATCGAGGAACGTGAGTCGCTGATGGCGGACGCCGCCGACGTACTCCGCGACAACAAGAAGGAGTACGCCGAGGTAATCACCAACGAGATGGGGAAGCCGATAACACAGTCGGTCGCCGAGGTCGAGAAATGCGCTTGGGTCTGTGACTACTACGCCGAGAACGCGAGCCAACATCTCCAGGACGACGTAGTGGGTGCGACTCCGGGAACGAAGACATACATCTCGTACGAGCCTCTCGGATCAGTCCTCGCTGTGATGCCGTGGAACTTTCCCTTCTGGCAGGTCTTCCGTTTTGCCGCCCCGACCCTCACGGCGGGGAACACGGGTCTCCTAAAACACTCGTCGAATGTCCCGGGCTGTGCGAGAGCCATAGAGGAGGTCTTCGAGGAGGCGGGCTTCCCCGACGACGTATTCAGGAGTCTGATGGCTCCGTCATCCCTCATAGACGGCTTCATAGGTGACGACAGGATAAAGGCTGTCACACTTACCGGAAGCGAGAGGGCGGGAAGGACGGTAGCCGAGACCGCGGGCAGGAACCTCAAGAAGACGGTACTCGAACTCGGAGGGAGCGACCCCTTCGTAGTCCTTGACGACGCCGACCTCGACCAAGCCGCCGAGAAGGGTGCGAGCGCGAGGAACCAGAACTCGGGACAGTCGTGTATAGCCGCCAAACGGTTCATAGTCGTCGAGGACGTCTACGACGAGTTCGTCGACCGTCTCAGGGACGAGATGGGATCGCTCGCTATCGGCGACCCTATCGACGACGAGACGGAGATAGGTCCACAGGCGAGGCAAGACCTCATGGAGTCTCTACACCAACAGGTCGAGGCGAGCGTCGAAGCAGGGGCTGAGCTACATCTCGGAGGAGAGCCCCTCGACAGGGACGGCTTCTACTACCCTCCGACGCTTCTCACAGACGTCCCCGAACACTGTCCCGCCGCCGACGAGGAGGTATTCGGACCCGTCGCCGCGGTCTTCGAGGTCGCCGACGAGGAAGAGGCTCTAGAGATGGCGAACGACTCGAACTACGGCTTGGGTGCGAGCATCTGGACACGTGACAAGGAACGTGGCGAAAGAATCGCCCACGAGATCGAGGCGGGCTGTGTCTTCGTCAACGAACTCACCAAGTCCGACCCGCGTCTCCCCTTCGGCGGCGTCAAGGACTCGGGCTACGGACGTGAGCTCTCCGAACACGGAATAAGGGAGTTCGTCAACCGGAAGACGGTCTGGATAGACTGAGGATGAAGTCAGATGCGAGTTAGTCCCAGACTCCCCGGCTTCGTAGCACTTGAGACGATCCCCGTCCTCGCTGGCGTCAAGAAGGGCGCGAGCATACAGATAGACTCGACCTACTTCGAGGGCAACATAGAAGCTGTCAGAGACCTCGGTAGCTATCAGAACCGAGAGAGAGGTCTCCACCAGTCTTACAAGATGCTGACGGGTCTCCGTGTCGAACCCGAGTCGTTCGACGACGAGTCGCTGATGAGTACGTCCGACGAGATGCGTGACGCACTCTCCCAGATTCCCGAGATACCCTTTCTCGAAGACGAGCATCCCGGTGACTCGTTTACTGTACCCGAGTGGGTGCGCCACGCCAAGAGTCTCAACTACGGCGCACGCACCTACTTCTTCGGCTCCGACTCAGACGTCGATCCCTCCGAGATACTACGTAGGAACGTCGAGGCTGTCGTCTCTGACGAAGAAAGGGGATTCGAGAGATACCAGGGAACTCTCCACGGCTACCCCGACTGCTGTGTCGAGGGCTTCGGTGAGAGGACGCGCGATGACCCTCCCGAGTGGCGATCCGTTGAGCCTCTCTCCGACTCCCTCAACGAGGACCTCGTGGGAGAAGCGAGCCTTGAAGAGATTCTCCCCGGTGTCTTCGACTCCGACGACTACATATACGCCTTCTTCTCGCGTGAGTTCTTCCCCGAACCCGACTGCGAAAACGCGATAGAGAAGGGAAGACAGGTCTACGACGCGCTCACAGATGTCGTCTCCGAGGATCTCGTACGTGACTACTTCCGTCTCAACTACGTCTACTCGCACGAAGTCGCGCGGTCAGTCGTCGACGGCGAGACGGGAGGACGTCCCGACCCCGGAAGCCTGAGCCATGAACATCTCGACTTCTACTACCCTTTCGGAGAGCTACTCAAGAAGTACTGACACGTGAAACATGACTCAGCCGCGTTTGTCCTTGTCCTTGTTTGCGTCACCGAATCCCGCACTCAGCGTACGTGTCAAGGCGTCCTCGACCGACTCGTCTGTCTCCTCTATCCTCTCGGGTTCGAGTTCTATGACGAACCCCGTGGTTATATTGGGTGCTGTCGGAAGGAAGAGTATCTCCCTCCCGTCGTCGGTCGTGTTGCCCGTCTTGAAAGCCGTGAGGCGTGCTCCTTCGAACTCGACCTTGACGGGCTTCTGGAACTCGTCGGCTCCTCCTATCGCCGTCTCGACGCCCATCTTCGTGGCGTTATAGACCATACGCAGTCCGGGTATGCTGTTTGCGAGCCTGTCGACCTGTCTCTCGACGACGACACCCATAGCTGTCCTCACGAGACGTCCGACGACGCCGAGTAGAACGACTATCACAAAGACCGAGACCACGACACGTACGAACTGGTTGACTGACGCGTACGGCGTTATCCCGAAGAACTTCGCCCCTGGGAGTGACGCGATCTTGTCGAAGAGCCAGTAGGCGATGTAGGCGGTCACCGCCACGGGTGCGAGTATCACGAGTCCACTCGCGAGATCGCGTCTGAGTCTGAGATCCATGCCGTAACTGACGGGTTCGTCTTATTAGGGAGTTCCGCCAGAAAGCTCATATTCGAAAATAATAAACCTGCGTGTTGTCACGTCACAAACGACCGAAACCCCTATATATTCAAAACCCGTCTTCGTTAAATAACGACGAACACAAAAAGCGTTAGATAACGCTGTTTGAAGAAAAATATTATTCAAACATGTCTCTCACCAACGACGCAGCACTCAGCTTCTGGAAGTACAGCGACGCCCTCGGAGCACTCCCCGACGAGTACCGCGACATACCCGAGGACGAGAGGATAGAGAGAACCCGCGCAGCCAAGGAAGAGCTGGGCGACGACGTAGTCATACTCGGGCACAACTACCAGCGTCACTCAGTCACACGGTTCGCCGACCATCTCGGAGACTCGTTACAGCTCTCACGTCTCGCAGCCGAGGCGGACGCCGAGTACGTAGTCTTCGCGGGCGTGACGTTCATGGCTGAGACAGCCGACATAGTCACAGACGACGACCAGAAGGTCATTCTCCCGAGCATGGAGGCGTCGTGTCCGATGGCGGGAATGGCTGAGAACATACAGGTCGACGGCGCGTGGGAGGAACTCACCGGAGTCGTCGATGAGGACGACGTGATACCCATCACGTATGTCAACTCGTACGCCTCGCTCAAGGCTTTCACGGCGGAACAGGGAGGCTCGTGCTGTACGTCGTCGAGCGCCGAACGCATATTCGACTGGGCACTCGACGAGGGAGAGAAGGTCTTCTTCCTCCCTGACGAGCACCTCGGACGTAACACCCTACATAAGCTCGGCTACGGCGAGGACGACTACGTCGTCTGGAGCCCGTGGGAGGAGACTCTCGGCGGAAACACGCGCGAGGAGATAGAGAATGCGACCTTCATACTCTGGGAGGGCTACTGCCAGGTTCACGAGAGGTTCGACGTCTCCGACATCGAGGAGACCCGCGAACTCCATCCCGACGTCAACGTCATGGTACATCCCGAGTGTAAACACGAGGTCGTCGAGGCTGCCGACTACGACGGTTCGACCTCACAGATAATCGAGAAGGTCGAGAACGCTCCCGAGGGATCGACGTGGGCAATCGGTACTGAGCTACATCTCGTCAAGAGGCTCGCGCGCGAGAACCCCGACAAGGAGATATTCGGTCTCTGTGGCGAGGAGTGTATGGACTGTAACGCGATGCGTCAGATAGATCCCGACTTCCTCGTCTACGCCTTAGAGGAGCTCGCCGACGGAAACGTCGTCAACAGAATCGACGTCGACGACCACGAGGAAGACCTAGCCAACGTCGCGCTTGAGAGGATGATGTCGATATGATAGAGACCGACGTACTCGTAATAGGCTCAGGAATCTCGGGCTGTGCGGCGGCGTACTCCGCGCTCGAAGAAGGCGCGGACGTCACCGTCGTCACGAAGGCGAGACGTCCCGAGGAGTCTAACACGAGGTACGCACAGGGAGGCATAGCCACCGTCGGAGACGACGACTCAGTCGAGAGGTTCGTCGAGGACGTCGTCGAGGCTGGCTGTGGAGAGTCCGATGAGGAGGCGGTCGAGGTACTCGTGGAGGAGGGAGCCGAGGCTATACGTGACGTCCTCATAGACGAGGTCGGAGTAGAGTTCGACACACGCGACGGCGATACTGACTACGACCTCACGAAGGAGGCGGCACACTCACGCAGACGTATACTCCACAGGGGCGACGAGACCGGTGCCGAGATACTCAGAGACTTCGTCTCTTACCTCGACTCAACCGACGTCGAGATACTCGACCGACACACCGCTCTCGAACTCTTAGGAGACGACGAGGTACACGGAGCCGTCGTAGCCGACCGAGAGAGAAGGGATGTCTTGAGTGTCAAGGCTGGCGCGACCGTACTCGCGACGGGAGGCGTCGGACAGGTCTACGGACACACGACTAACCCCGACGTAGCCACGGGCGACGGCATAGCGATGGCGGCTCTCAAGGGCGCGCGTCTCGAAGACACCGAGTACGTCCAGTTCCATCCTACCGTCCACGCCGATAGGGAGTTCTTACTCTCCGAGTCTCTCAGGGGAGAGGGAGCGAAGCTCGTAAACGAAGACGGCGAGAGATTCATGTCGGAGTACCACGACGACCTCGAACTCGCACCGCGTGACGTAGTCGCCAGAGCCGTCGACGACGAGAGGAAGAACCGAGAGGTCTATCTCGACATAAACCCCGTTATCGAGAAGTTCGACTTCGAGGAGAGGTTCCCGTCAGCCCACTCGAACCTCACAGACGAAGAGTTCGAGACGGGCTTAGTCCCCGTAAAGCCCGCAGAACATTTCCTGTGTGGGGGCGTCGACGTAGACACCCACGGACGCACGTCTCTCGACCGTCTCTATGCAGTCGGCGAGACCGCACGCACGGGTGTCCACGGCGCTAACCGACTCGCGTCGACCTCGCTCCTCGAAGGTCTCGTCTGGGGTCTAAGGGCGGGAAGAGACGCCTCACGAAAGGAGGTCGGAGGCTTCGAGGTCGAGGAGTTCGACTCCGTAGAGATAGACCGCGACCTCCCCGAGGGCTTCTGTGACGCGAAGTTCGAGAGGCTCCAGTCGGTGATGTGGGAGAAAGTCGGTCTGAGGAGGACGGAGGAAAGCCTCGAAGACGCACTCACGGAGGTACAGAGGGTACTCGGAGAGGCGAGGTCGTTCATACGTGGACGTGTCGACCCCGAGCTATACTCACTCAGAAACGCCGCAGTCGTGGGTCTCCTGATAACCGAGGCAGCACTCGAAAACGACGAGAGCCTCGGCTGTCACCTGCGTGTCTCTAAGGACGAGACTGAGACTGAGAACGAATCCGAGACCGAGGCTCTCCCCTGACGCCTAAGTAGTAGAGTAGGACGAGGCTCACCGCGGTGAGACCGAATGCGAGGGTACGTGCGAAGCCGACGTCGGCTCCCGAGGGAAGTGACGTATGTATTCCCAGGCTGTAATCGACGGCGTCGTTGAGGACGAACCACGCCGACGCGACGCCGAAGCCTCTCTTTCCTATGTCGGCGTACTCGAATACTAAGAACGCCTGTACCCCCATCGCGAGATGTGAGAAGAGTAGGAAGGCATACATCGGAACCGAGTTATAGCCCAGGAAGGCGTCGGGGAAAGCCGCGAGGACTCCCGCGGTCCAGAGACCGTACTTGAGGTTGCCGAAGAAGGCGAGGGAGTCGACGACCTCCGACCCCCTACCGAACGAGTAGAGGAGGAGTGAGAGAGCTATCAGGAGGGTGGCGTTCGGCGAGTCGCTCACGAGCATCCAGAGATGGACAGGTGTCTCGGCGAACTGGAACCGGTAGTACCAGTAGCCGAAGAGAGTCCCTGCTATGTTGATCACCGCTATCTTCTTCGAGTGCCTCAGACCGAGACTCACGACGCGCTCGGGTAGCCGTAACCCTAACATCTGTCTCGAACTTCACCGGGACACGACAAAAGCTATTGCCATTTGTTATGACACGTTTCGGATCGCGGTAACTGTCCGCGGAGTCGTAATTCTTAAGCGGATTCTCGCCGACAATTCAGTAATGGCAGAAACCCAAGAGACGGATATAGAGAACCTCAAACGCGGGACTGATCTCGTGAAACGCGGCTTCGCTAGCATGCAGAAGGGCGGCGTCATAATGGACGTCGTCAACGCCGAACAGGCGAAGATCGCCGAGGAGGTCGGTGCGGTCGCCGTCATGGCACTCGAAGCAGTCCCCGCCGACATAAGGAAGAGAGGCGGTGTCGCACGGATGGCACCCGTCGAACAGAACGAGGAGATACTCGACGCCGTCTCTATACCTGTTATGGGCAAGGTGCGTATAGGACACACCGCCGAAGCCCAGATACTCGAGTCGATAGGCATGGACATGCTCGACGAGTCGGAGGTTCTCACTCCCGCTGACGACAAAAACCATATCAACAAGACCGAGTTCACGACGCCTTTCGTCTGTGGAGCACGTGACCTCGGCGAGGCACTCAGACGTATAGACGAGGGCGCGGCTATGATACGTACGAAGGGAGAAGCGGGTACCGGAGACGTCCTCGAAGCCGTCAAGCACCAGAAGAGGATAAAGAGCGCGATACGTAAGCTCGAAGGCATGAACTGGGAGGAGAGACGTAACTTCGCACGTGAGATGGAGGCTCCCATCGACCTCGTCAACGAAGCCGCCGAGAAGGGACGTCTCCCTGTCGTCAACTTCACCGCGGGAGGTATCGCGACACCCGCAGACGCCGCACTCATGATGCAGTTAGGCTGTGACGGAATATTCGTCGGCAGCGGAATATTCGGTGCAGAAGACCCCGAGAAGATGGGACGCGCAGTCGTCGAGGCTGTCAACAACTACGACGACCCCGACGAACTCGCCGACATCGCCAGGAACGTCGGCGGAGGAATGAAGGGACGTTCGTCGTCGGGACTCTCGGAGGAAGAACGTCTCCAGCACCGCGGAAACTGAAATAAAATAAAACTGAAGATCTAACTCTTTCTTACCACATGACGACCAAAGTGGGTATAATCGGAGTCCAGGGAGACGTCTCCGAACATGAGACTGCGGTCAGGGAGGCGGGCGAGTACCTCGGGATAGATGTCGAGACTGTCGTGATACGTTCGTCGGGTGTGGTTCCCGACTGTGACGTTCTGGTTCTCCCCGGCGGAGAGAGTACGACGATCTCGTCTCTCGTAACTGAGGAGGGAATCGCCGACGAGATACTCGACCACGTCGACGACCGAAAGCCGATGCTGGCGACGTGTGCGGGTCTCATAGTATCGTCGAGAGATCCACAGGACGACAGGGTCGAGAGCCTCGGTGTCATAGACGCAGTCGTCGACAGGAACGCCTTCGGGAGACAGAAGGAGTCGTTCGAGGCGGAGATAGACGTCAAGGGACTTGACAAGCCGTTCCACGCCGTCTTCATACGTGCGCCCGCTGTCGAGGAGGTCGGCGAGGGTGTCGAGGTTCTCGCCGAGGTCAACGGCTCGGTAGTCGCAGTACGTGACGGCTCTGTGGTCGGAACGAGCTTCCATCCCGAGCTTACGGGAGACTACAGGATACACAGGATGGTACTCGAAGACCAAGACAAGACGGAGACTGAGAATGACTGATACTGATACTGACACCGACATCGACACCGACCAAGGCGGAGACAGGGACACAGATACACAGGTACAGATACTCCGTGAACTCTTCGAGGTCGTCGAGGACAGACGTGAAAACCCCTCGCCCGAGAGCTACACGTCGTCGCTCTTCGAACACGAGAAGGGAATAAACGCCGTACTCGAAAAGATAGGCGAGGAGTCGACCGAGGTCGTCTTAGCCGCGAAGGACGACGACACCGGCGAGGTGGTCGAGGAGTCCGCCGACCTCATATACCATCTACTCGTTCTCCTCGCTGCGAAGGAGATCCAACTCGACGACCTCCTCGACGAGCTACGTGAACGTCGGGGTTAGTGTTAGTACTCGGTTTCGGGGTACGACTGTCTTCTACCGGAACTCTTTCTCGCCACTACGGTAGCTACCGCGCCACGTCTCTCCTCGCCGTCGTCGTGCTCCACGCGTGTCTCCTCCCTGTAGACGAGGACAGTCATGTCCAGAAAAGCACGAAGGAGATCGTTCGACCTCAGGCGGTGTCTGTCGTCGCTCGGTCCGTAGTCGACCTCGTCAGCCGACCTGAGATGGTGCTCGTAGACGACCACGCCGCAGTCTCTGAGGCTCTCCTTTAGGTCGGGTATTAGTCCGAGACCGTCGAAGAAGCTCACTACGACGACGTCGTAACAGTCGCACGGAACGTCGAAGCTGTCTACGTCGGCGAGTATCCAGTTTACGGCGTCGTCGACCCCTCTCTCCTTCGCTGTCTCGCGAGCCTCCGAGAGTGCCGTCTCGGAGATGTCTAAGGCATCGACCTCGTAGCCCTCCTCGGCGAGGAAGACGGCGTTTCTCCCCGTCCCCGTCGCGACGTCTAGCGCGCGTCCGTCGGGGAACTCGTCGACGAGGCGTTCGAGTTCAGGTACAGGGTTCTCGGGAAGCTCGAACTCGTCGCTCGAGTGTTTCGCCTCCCATCTCTCGTGTTCGTCTGTCTCGTCCATGGTGACCCTTCTCGGGGACAAGGGAAACAGGTTTTGCTTAAGCCACCCAACTCCGTCTATGACCGGTTTCAAAGTCGGAGCGCACGTCTCAGTCGCGGGCGGCGTCGAGAACGCGATAGAGAGGGAGGAGGAGTACGGCGGCAACTGTGGACAGATATTCGTGGGATCGCCCCGGACGTGGTCGGTCGCCGACTACGACGACGCCGAAGCCGACGCCTTCAGAGCCGCAGTAGACGAGGCGGATCAGCATCCCTACGTCGTACACTCGACCTACCTCATCAACCTAGCGACGCCGAAGGACGACCTCTTCGAGAAGTCGACCGACTGCCTCGAATCCGAGTTAGAGTCCGCCGCGAAACTCGGCATAGAGTACTTCGTCTTCCATCCCGGCGCGCACACAGGATCGGGGAGAGATAACGGCATCGAGAGGGTCGCCGAGGGTATCGACGAGATCGACATACCTGACTCGGTTACCCTCCTGCTGGAAAACACCGCCGGAAAGGGGACGACTCTCGGGAAGACATTCGACGAGCTAGACGAGATGATACAGAAGGCGGAGACAGACGACGACAGCTTAGGCGTCTGTATCGACACGTGCCACGCCCACGCCGCTGGCTACGACCTCGCAGACCCCGACGGATTCGCAGAGACCGTCGAGGCGGTCGAAGACGGGATAGGTCTCGACAAGGTCGAGGTACTACATCTCAACGACTCGAAGGATCCTCTCGGGAGCGAGAAGGACAACCACCAGCACATCGGCGAAGGCGAGATAGGAGACGACGGCTTCTCGAACTTAGTCAACTCGGATGTCTTCGAGGATCTTCCGATGATACTCGAAACCCCCGTCGACGACGACAAGGGCTATGCCGACAACATACAGAGGATAAGACAGCTCAGAGAATAGAATAGGATTTAAGACAGGTCGAACTTCTGTGACGCCGTCTCCATGTCCTTGTCTCCCCTCCCTGAGAGGTTGATGACGATCACGTCGTCCCTGTCCATATCCTGAGCGATCTCCTCGGCGAGAGCTATAGCGTGGCTCGATTCGAGAGCCGGAATTATTCCCTCTGCCTCGCTCAGGCTTCTGAACGCCTCTAGAGCGTCGTCGTCCTCTACTGCGCGGTAGTCACACCGTCCGACCTCACGGAACATGGCGTGTTCGGGTCCTACGCCGGGGTAGTCGAGACCCGCAGAAACCGAGTGTACCTCGACGTCGTCTTCTATCACACGTGTCTTCATTCCGTGGAGTACGTCTTCCTCTCCCTCGGCAAGCGGCGCGGCGTGTCTCTCCGATCCCTTGCCTTCTCCGCCTCCCTCGGCTCCGTAAAACTCGACGTCGTCGTCCCTGAAGGCGTGGAAGAGACCTATGGCGTTCGAGCCGCCTCCGACACACGCCACCGCGGCGTCGGGGAGTTCACCCTCCTTTTCGAGTATCTGTTCGCGCGCCTCCTTGCCTATCACTGACTGGAAGTCACGAACCATACGCGGGTAGGGATCGGGACCTACGACCGACCCGACTAAGTAATGTGTGTCTTCCATGTTCTGAGCGAAGTCCTCAAGTGCGGCGTCGACCGCGTCTGCGAGACCCTCGCCACCCCTCGTTACCTCGTTGACCTCCGCCCCCATCAGACGCATACGGAAGACGTTCATCGTCTGCCTCTCGACGTCTTTCCTCCCCATGTATATCTCGGTGTCGAGGTCTAAGAGCGCGCCCACCATCGCAGTCGCCACACCGTGCTGTCCCGCGCCCGTCTCGGCTATGAGACGCCTCTTTCCCGACTCCTTAGTGAGAAGAGCCTGACCGAGGGCGTTGTTGATCTTGTGCGCGCCGCCGTGTAGGAGATCCTCACGTTTGAGGTATATCTTCGCGCCGAACCTCTCGGAGACTGTCTCTGCGTGGTAGAGGGGTGTCGGACGTCCCGCGAAGTCACGCAGAAGACCGTCTAGCTTCTCCTTGAACTCGGGACTGTCCTTTATATCGTCGTAGTCGTCGGCGAGCTCTTCGAGAGGCTCCTCTAACATCTCGGGGACATAACGTCCTCCGTACTCTCCGAACTCGTGTTCCCCATCTTTGGACATACTCCCCAGTTCGCGCTCGTCTTACTTATACTGACGGACAGGCTTCTAGTAAACTACCCCACCCTACTTCGCTCGGGCAAACCCTCGCTCGTGGAGGGATGGG